>JAFSCH010000049.1 GCA_017436865.1 Lachnospiraceae bacterium | reverse complement strand
TAGTTTCTTTTTAATTCTGTCTTGTTCTCTGCTCATTTTTTTCCTCTGCGATAAAGTTTTTCTTTTATTTTACCTTATCACAATGAAAATGGCTAAAATTAAGCACATTTATTGCGAATTATTTTTACCTGTCAGAGCTGTCAAAATAGTGTTGTATTTTGCCAAAATATTGTTTTTATAATAAGTCATTGGTGGATAACTTGGAAATTGCGTTAACATTCTATAAAAGTAAATTACCATTGTTATACTTGCTACTATTCCCAGTAATATTTTAATCCACTTACTATTTTTCCCATATACATAACGGTTCGTCACAAAAAAAACTATCCATAGAATCCAAAACGGTGCTGCCGGATTCAGATTCATCCCTCTCTCAAACTGCCCTGTCACAAAACATAACACCGCTCTTGTCATACCACAGCCAGCACACGGAAATCCCGTCATGATCAAAAAAGGGCAAAACGCATGAAAAACGGTTCTCACTACAATATTTAAACCAATAAAAAGAAGAATTGCTATGTAATAGGTTCTTATATCTGTAACAATCCGTTTCCAAATTCTCTTTATTTTCATGCTATTTATCATGCCCCTTCCTTTGTTCCATAGCGTTTATTACAAATACTTCTTTATAATCAAATCCCAAACGAATCATTTATTTCTCCCATACCTTTCTCTTCTTTATCTTAACATCCAAAAAGGTTGATTATTGTCTAACCAATAACCAACCTTTCTTATCGTATCACTTTTTCTTTTTCCCTACAATACTCGTAATTATTCAGCATCTTCGTAATAGCGAGGCAAAAATCCATTTTTAATCGCTTTTAGCGATGGTATTTTTACTTTTTATCGCATTTTCTTACGTTCTTGGCAATAAATGCTTCGACCTACCTGACCAGTTACCAATATTCCTACAAATCTTCTACAATCAAAACCTTAATCGAATCACTCGAATCACGCTTCCAATTTAAGAGATACATGGTATAATTACGGTTTTTTTGTAGATTTACAGCAGCTGTCAGTAATACATTGACTCCCATTCCCGGGAATCTTGCATTCATATTCCTAGTTACTGTATATACATACAATCCCGGCCATGCGGATTCAAAATCCGCCACATCCTGATATCTCAAATTCGGAAAAGTAAGATACTGATTACCAATTGTAACCGTTAATGGGCCACTATTATAAGCAAAGTTTGCGGCTCTTACACAAGCCATATTGCTTCCTCTGTCACAACCATTGTCACTAATTACTTGAATATCAAGGCCACTTTCTGTATTGATAATGACGATTGTAACATATTCATCATTACGGAATTCAACCTGCTTCTGCACAAATATATATCCATTTTCCCCCATAATAGTTACAACCTGCGTTCCTCTTCCTACTCGTTCATAGGCTGTTACTTCTGCAAAATTAAGGGAACTTGAAAACATATTCTCATTTAGAAATACAACAAATGGATTATATCCCGTTGCCGCATTCAGAAAACGTGCATAGCCTGCTCTTGGATTTGTCGGGCTACAGAACCTACATGGCTCATTTGGTCTAGGATAAGTGGAAATAATCGTACCGATAATATTAGGCAATACAGTACCTCCTATATTGCCCGCATTGCCTCCTTGTGGTCTCCCCGTCCCCGGAAAAGCAGCTCCGCCTTCTCCTGGATTTGGTAATGGTATCACCGGTGTCGCACTATTATTCTGCATATTATCTTCTGTCATTCCCGGATATACAGCTCCACCTTCTCCCGGATTCGGTAATGGTATCGATGGATTTCCATCGTTTGCGTTTCTTGAATCCATATTTTACATCTCTTTTCATAATATATTCTTATCTTACTATATTCCTATGAAAGAGTTTTGGTTCCTTTATGAATTCAATGCTTTTTCCTTTAAACAATAAAAACGTCTATCAATCTCCCTTTGTAAGTCCTCCACAATAGGCTTATATTCTTCCTTAGCCAAATGCTTGGTTCTTCCCATCATGGTAAGCCATTCCAACACCGGTATCTTTTTACCATTCTTCTCAGGGTCATAATTAAGTCTTGTCTTACCCTGTTCCACTTCATAAAGCGGAAAATAACAACAATCTACTGCTGCCGAAATCACCTTTCGTTCGGTATCCGGTCTGTCATTCCAATTAAGCGGACATGCCGATAAGGCCTTCATATATGCCACACCAGAATGTTTTGCGTACTCTGCTGCCTTCGCTGCCTTCTTAATAAAATCCGTTGGATTTGATTCTGCAACCGTTGCCACATAAGGAATATTGGTCGCTGCCATAATCTGTGGCATATCCTTATGGAAAAAGGTCTTACCAAACTGTGCTTTACCAACGTGTGAGGTCGAACTTCTTGCTCCAATTGGTGTCGAATAAGACAATTGATATCCTGTATTCATATATCCACCATTGTCATATTCAAAAATTAATAATCGGTGTCCTCTAAGTGCGGTTCCAAGTGCAGAACCCATTCCGATATCCATACCACCATCGCCACTTACCATTACAAACACAATATCCCCTTGAGGTAACTCGCCACGTCTTTGCTTTTCATAACAAATTTCTGCTAGACCACTTAATGTTGCTGCACCATTCTGAAACAAGTTATGCAAGTACGGCACCTTAAAGCTGGTTCTTGGATAACCTGTTGTTACAATCATGCCACATCCTGTCTGAAATAGAAAAACAATAGGATCTTCAATTCCTCTCATTAACAAGTTCAAATTTACTGGAATTCCACATCCCGGGCAAGCTCCATGTCCCGGTGCAAGACGTTTTGGAATCTGTGCGGTAGCATTTAAATTCACTCCCTGTACCTTTACTTCCTGTTCTTCTGTAACCGCTCGTAGAATACCTAACTTTGTCTTTTCCCTTGTAATCGGTTCAAAAAACTCTGATTTTTCACTTTCATTCTGTTTTCCAGCACTAACACCATAATAAGCAAAATCCGGCGTTGTCTCATTTTCCAGCATAGAAAACATGGAAATGGCATCCTCTACGAAGAAATCCTTTCCTCCCAGACCATACACCAAACTCTTAATGGTGGCTCTTCCCTGATACTTTTGCATCGCTGCACGAACCTCTAGTGAAAGATTACCGCCGCCTGCTCCATAACTATCCTGTCTATCTGCTACTAAAATTCTTTCTGCGCGGTTGCAAAGTTTGCATAATTCCTCCGCTGGAAATGCTCTTAGCATGTGTAATGTCACGATACCAACCTTTTTTCCTTTTTTCCGAAGTTTATCCACCGCTTCCATTGCCGTGTCAAAAGATGAACCCAATAAAATCAGCAAATCTGTTGCATCCTCACAACAATATCCCTGACATACTTCATACATTCTTCCGGACAACTTCTCATACTCAGCAAAAAGCTTTGGAAGTTCCTCTCTTACCTGTTCCATTGCAAGATGAAGCTGATAGCGATTATTAATCAAATCCGGTTCATTCATGTAAGAACCAACCGTAATCGGATGTTCTAAATCTAGAAACGGATATTCCTCTGTCTTTTTACCAATAAAATCTCTAACCGTTTTATCCTCTTCAAAACGCATGCAACGACGCTTCTGATGACTGGTAAAAAAGCCATCAAAGGCAACAACTACAGGAAGTCGCACACATTCTGCCAAACGCAACGCTATAATATTAAAATCGTATACCTCTTGTACGGAATGTGCAAAAAGAATAGGCCAACCCGCATTTAAAATATACATCAAATCACTATGGTCTCCCTTGATAGACAATGGACCTGATACCGTTCTACACACAACATTCATAACCATCGGATATCTAGTTCCTGACTGTACTGGCAGCTGTTCTATTGCATAAAGCAAACCATTCGCACTCGTTGCATTAAAAACTCTTCCTCCGCCAACAGAAGCACCATAGCAAATTCCTGCTGCACTATGTTCCCCTTCCGCTGGAATCATAATTAAATCTGTTTCTCCCTTTGCACGCATTACATCTAGATTCTCTGCAATCTGTGTAGATGGTGTAATTGGATAATACCCCATTACATCATATCCAATCTGTTTCACAGCAATTGCCGCCATTTCGTTACCAGAAGCATATTCCATTACCTGTTTTTCCATTATACCTCTCCTCCTTCCACACGTTCTTCGGTCAGATAGGATTCCGAGGTAATGTAACCATCCGCACCGCTCTTCTCATAATAATCCGGCTTTCGTAATAAATCTTTGTTCGGCAAAAAATATTCCTTCTGTGTACACTCTGCTTCTACCCCGCGCACCAATGCCCCTGTCGGGCAGACGTCAACACATCTAAGACAACCTTTGCAATGATAATAATCCAATCCTTTATTTACCATCATCTCTCTGTCTTTATAGATTCCCTTTTCGAACTGAAATACCATATCTGGACAAGTAGAATCACAAAGAGCACAGTTAATGCACTTTTCTGGTCTAAAAATAGGAATATATCCTTGTCTGGAAGCCGATAAATCTGAAATAACACTACTTCCTAGATGAGGATTAATCCCTCCTATTGGTGCCGTTTCATATCCCCACTGTGGTTCTTTTACATTTTCTGTATTAGAAGCCTCGTCATCCATGGAATTCTCTATTTTTATCTTTTGGATTTCCAGATATCCTCGCTGAATCCCTTCTAAGTTCGCCTCAAGACTATCAGGATATTTTGTTCCTAATGTATCACGGCAAATCTGCTGTACTGCATCTAAATTTCCAAAACCACATGCAGCTACAATTGCGCCTAGCATAATAACATTTACCCTTGCATGTGTTTCCATGGCTATCCTCTGTGCAGGAATTGTACAAATCTCTGCTGCCTGTACACATCGTTTAGTATCAGAAAAATAATTTTCCACAAGTTCCTGTGGTTCCTTTTCCGTATTCAGTATAACTGTTGTTTCTTTGGAGCACCCCTGAAGTACAGATTTATCCTGTAACAACGCCTCATGAAAAATGCATAACAAATGAGGTTCTACAATCGGAGAATGTACTCTGATTTCTTTTTCCGCATCACAATAACGAATAAATCCTTTTACTGGGGTTCCCGTTTTTTCAGAGCCATAACTTGAAAAGCTCGTACTATTCAAACCAAGATAACGAATCCCAAGTTCACCAAGCATCTTTCCGCATAGATTCGCACCTAAACCACCTATGCTCTCCAAACGTATCTCATAATAACCACTCTGGTTCGTTTTAGGCAATATAACCGACTTCATATTCTTTTCGTCCGCCTTTCTACTATCACATCTTTATCACTTCTATTTTAAAGTATAGGACGGACTTTCCATTTTTATACACAAAAACAGTCCCCTTATTTTCATATAGGGACTGTCTCTTTTTATACTTTATGGATTTACCTCAAATCTTCCTACCATTTGTTTTAAAATTTCAGCCTGCTGCGCTAACTGATCCGCCGTTGCAGCACTTTCCTGAGACATTGCCGAATTATCTTGTGTTCCTTGCGCAATTTCTTCGATACCATATCGAATTTGCTCCATACTCTGTACTTCAGAAATTGTATTCTCTGCTGTCTGCTGAATCAATGTATTTGCACGTTCCACCGCTTCTACAGACTCCTGCAAAGAACTTAATACCTCATTGGCAAGTCCTGTTCCCTTCTCTATCTCTTCCATAGATAACTGAATCAAGTCTCTTGTTGTATTCACCGCTCTTCCTGACGCATCTGCAAGACTACTAATCTCGCTTGCAACTACTGCAAATCCTTTACCTGCTTCTCCTGCTCGTGCTGCTTCAATAGCAGCATTTAATGCAAGTAAATTCGTTTGGTCTGCAATTTCCTCTATCGTCTGTGTAATTCCTACTACCTGCTGTGATGTCTCATGAATCTTCTGCATTGCATTCATCATTTCAATCATCTGTTTTTGGCTACTCTCCATCATGGAAGTTACCTTTCTTATTTCTTCTGCTGAAACCTCAGACTCTCTTCTACCTTCCTCTACCTGCTCTACTACTGTCGTCGTTGTTGCCAACAACTCCTCTACTGCAGCGGCCTGTGTTGTTGCTATCTCTGCAAGTCCCTGTGCCGCTTTTGCCAGATCATCAGCCCCACTAGAAACCTCACTAGCAGTGTAATTCATCCCTTGCATAACTTCTCTAAAGGAAGCTGAAATATTCAAAAGCGCCTGCTTTACTTTCTGGAATTCACCCACATAGTCATATGTAAGTTCAATATGTAGTTTACCATCTGCCATACGTGCCAATGCATCTGAAATCTCATCAATATATGCAATATATTCCTTTAAACGTTCCACCGTCTTTCCAACGGAATTACCAAGTTCGCCAATCTCATCCTCTGTCGTAACCACAAGTTCTACATCCAAATCCCCTTCTGCAAGCTTTTGTGCCGTTGCATTGAGCTGTAAAATTGGTTCTGTCAGCTTGTCCGCTGCCTTTCTCATTCTCAAAATGATTACGATAATTCCTACTGTAAATACAATCGCAAGCATCACAACCATAGCAACTAACGTCGAATAGTACTCTCTAGACGGAAGGTTACTAAGAACTTTATATCCCGTATCACCCACCTTAGAAATATAACCATATTTCGTAACGCCCGCTGCCTTATATTTTAAGAATATCTCCTTGTCAGCTTCTACGTTCTCAACTACATTAGTCGAAATATCCATATCTCCAATATACTTTTGCAATTCTGACTCTTGAGGGTGATAAATAATTGTTCCATTTGAAGACATTAAAACGATAAAGCCAGCTTTACCTATCTGATACCTTGACATCACATCTATGATTTTTGTCATACTTATATCCATACCAGCAACACCAAGCACCTTACCCGTAGTATCATATACCGGGGTTACGGAACTAAGAATTAATTGCCCTGTACTCTTATCTATATAAGGTTCCGTAAAAATTGTTGTTCCTTGCTCCATGCAATAATACCATGGACGTTCTTGAATATGCCATCCTTCACTAGACGTAAAACCATCTGACTGTGCTAATGCATTTGCATCCAAATCCGCAATCCAGACTGCTAATATATTATCACTATCTGTCTTTGCAATGTTGAGCATATTCTCAAATACGGTATCATAGCCTTTGGTATTAGTAAGTCCATGCTCTTCCACCGTATCTGCGAGTACTTGCCTAACCTGAGGATTTACAGCCAACTGCTCTGTCATTCGTTTATATTGGTCAAAATAATCACCCAATTGATATGACGCCGCTTTTGATTCCAAAGTCAACTCCGTCTCTTTGGCATTCATAACCGTAGCGCGTACCATCAGAATAGATACTACTTCAATAACTAGCAAAATAGCCAAAACAATACTTCCTATCTGCTTCTGAATCTGCTGTGAAATACGTTTTTTTGACTGTTTTTTCTTCTGCTCCTTTGTTTTCATATGTGGTGTTACCTCCAATCATATTTACTCAACAATATAATTGTAACACCTATATATTCCGACTTCAATAATTGAATAATTATTTTTCAACGCTTTTTTCTTTATTGTCGAACATTGACACATCTTGTTTGTTCCACATCCTTTTGAAATTCCTTTAATTTTTCATTAAAAAGCATTGCGCTTTGCTGATCATTCAACCACATAACAACATAGACCAATACAAATATGATGGCAATGGAACAAGCAAGCGTAATGCTTACCTTCGGTTCAAATATCACACCAACTATATAATTGGCGCCAAATACCATCGTTTCAATCAAGAGTAGCTGTAAAAACTCGCGAAACAGCATCTGCTTTATAGTAAGCTCTTTTCTCGACTTAGTAACCAATCCTGATAGTGCTGACAAAAAACCAAATAACGGTGGTGTCAGAAACGCTTCATATCCTAACTGTTCCTTTGGAAAAAAGAACATACCCAAAAAGCCACTCAACATCGTAATACATGCTGTCACTACAAAAAAGACCATCATAAATTCTATCAAAAGTCCCTTACTTTTCAATTGTTCCACCTCCCATAACAATATTTTTAATAACAGGTGCATATTGTCTTGAAATCATCAGCTTTTCACCATTTTTCATATAAGCTAGAAATCTTCCATTTAATGCAGGACTGATACTTTCAAGCAGCATCAGATTTATTACTACAGACTTTGAACATCTTACAAAATGATACGTCTTATACGCTTCTTCCACTTCATATAAGCGGCTTTTGATTTCATACACCTTATTCCTTGTATACGCAAAAACCTTTTCATCTAATGCCTCAAAATAATAGACTTCCTGTAGATCAAAGCGCTCTAATTTCTCATCCTTTGTCGTTCCGAATAAGGTTGTCCCTTTTGTCATGGCATATGCCCTGATATCCTTTATCTCCTGTGTAATCTCCGTACATTCGATGATTACCTGTTCTTCTTCCTTATTCAAAATCCTTCTGATTGCAACCTTCATTACCAGTTACCTTTCTTCTGTTATTTTGTTGGGATATGATACTCATCCTGAATATCCAATGTTGCCGCATCCTTTAAGTAATAATCAAAATAATGAAGTATCATTTCATTCATCGCCTCGACGCACAAAAGTGGGGCTGCCTCTCCTGTTCCAAGCATATTGGCAAGTATCGGCGACACTAATGGTAAATCCGTAAAATTCAAGTGTGCTGCATTATAAAAAATAACCTCCCGAAAATTCTTTGCCTTTCTCCCTATATAGAAGTTCACATACTCTCTACCTGCTAAACTGCTCGCTTCCTTATAGACTGCTGCCGAATTCACATCTAACACCGGAATCGGATATGGCTCAGCATTCATCATATATTCATCGTTCACAAAGCCTGTATATTCTCCAAACATGGTTCCTTCTAAGTCAATCACGGCATCAATATCATCACGTTGTCTGCCAACCGCCACCACAGTTGCACCACCAAGTGAATGACCAAACAAGCCAATTTTTTCTATGTCAATTTTATTGAATATGTCTGCTTCTTCCACTTTGCACTTCTCATATATAGTATCTAATACAAAATTTACATCTCCGGTTCTTACTTCTAACCATTCCTTACTATTTTCATAGACGGCCTTTTCATGCTCTGGTGAATCGGAACCATTATCCGTCATGACCTGATTCATAAATTCCGTATCAATAAAAGTCATTTTTCCATAAATATCTTCTACAAACATTGCCTGATAGGGATGACCGATTGATACCACTACATAACCATTCGAAGCAAGCTCTTTACAGGTCGAAAAGTTACTATCAATGATGCCTGTTGCTCCATGCGAAAAAATGACAAGCGGATATGTTCCATTCTCCTGTGGATACCAAAACTTTACAGTTACAGACCGGTTCTCTTCTGTCTCAGAATAGGTTTCCCTACGTGCTTCATCGATCCACGTGTCCATTATAGCACAGACCTCGTGATGGCCGGTTACCTTCGGTTCTTCATATTTGGGAAATAATATTTTGGGAGTAATATAAATAGATAATATGATAATAGATATTATAAATAAAATGATTTTTGTTCTTTTCTTCATCCTTGTAAACCTCTCTTCCAATCATACCTTGCTTAACACGTATTCATCGTAGCATGGTTATGATTGGAAAAGAAGTTTTCAAAGGATAAGTTGCATTCTGACAGGATAAGTTGCAAATCAACTAATTTCCTGCACTTTCATACCTTGTCAGTCCCTTTTGAAACAAGCCATAAGCAATCAACCAAAAGACAACCGCAATGATACATTCTGCCCCTATGGTCTTAAGCACATTAGCATTCACAAGAAAGAATGTCGAAGGAATATAAGCTACAAAAGCAAACGGAAGCACTGTCATCAAAATAACCTGAATCGGTTTTGAATAAATCTCAATTGGATATTTCGCGAAGTCTGCCACTTCATATGCAGTGTTTAGGAATGGCATACTGTCCTTAAACCAAAATGCAGTTGCCGCAAAAAACAGCTTAACGGACATGTAAATGACCGCACCTGCCAATATAGATACTACGAAGAACACAATCTTGAAAAAAGTAACTTCTACCGTTCCATTTTGCACTGCTCTTACAACTAGCACGATTCCTATCAGAAGCTCTCCAAAGGCATCCATTTGAAACTTCTCACAGATAATCTGGAAAAACAGATTCATTGGCCGAAGCAAATACTTATCAAAGGTTCCCTTGATTACCATCTGCCATGCAACCATCCATAGATTATCGGTAAACAGATGGTCTATCCCTCTTGGTATCTGTGCAAAGCCATAAATAAACAGCATTTGTTCAAATGACCAGTCCTTCATAGACGGAATCTGTTCAAAAACCAAGTACAAGAATGCGATTCCCGCTCCTTGGGAAATGAGAAATCCACCCAAACCAATAAAAAAATCTATTTTAGACTGCATCGTCGTTTTTAAATACTGTACTGCAAAAATTCGATACAATCTGATATAACGACTTATTTTTTTCACTTTCCTTCTCTCCTCTTTAACCACCTAAAATTACGATTCTCTTTTCTACCTTTTTCCACAGAAAGCTTCCTAATGCATAAAGCAGAACAACCCAGACAAGCTGCTTTACAAGCTCAAACAGCATCTCTGCTCCTGAATACTTTCCAAGATATATCATGACCGGTACATAGGTCATAGCAGTAAATGGCAGAAAAGAAAAAATCTTTTGAAATATAGCAGGAAAGAAAGAAATCGGAATCAGCCTGCCTGTTAAAAAATTTAAAACTGCATTCTTGATAATTGTCATTCCAAATATATAGGTGGTTACAAATGCTAATAGTCCAAAACAATAGTCAAAAAAGACATAAATTAAAAAGCTTAGAAATATACTTATTAGAAAAGCAATGATTCTAGTCGGACTGCTGATAGCCATACCGAACTTAGTCACCTTAAATATCTCTAATCCTATCCAGATAAATAATGACGGAACGATCAAGCGGTACACCATAACGCCAAACGCCCTAAACACCAGACTCATTCGATAATTAATAGGTTTAATTAAATTCATTGCTACATTTCCGTCAATAACATCACTACCTATATCAAAGGAAATTCCCACCATAATAATGTCTGAAATCGTATATGACATAAACACATATAAAATCATCTCACTTCTGGTAAATCCACCTAATTCTCCTGAGGTGGTACTTGAATATATCGCCATCCAAAGATAATAATAGATAAACATGCCAAAAAACTTTCGCAGCATACTAAGATAAAATCTACCCTTATAAGCAAAATTGGACTTAATCTGATTCAATGCAAAAGGCCAGTAAATTCGTAATTTCTTTTTCATTATGACGCCTCCACACCATGCTGATATATTTTCTTAACAATGTCGGTTAACTCTGTTTCTTTAATCTGCACATCCGTTACCTCAGCAATTGCCATAATCTTTGCAATCACATCTGCTACAGAAAAGTCCATCTTATTAAAGTTTACAGAGAGCTTTTTCTGATTTATTGTAATTTCCAACTTTTCGTGAATCGCCCTATACTTGCCTAATTCCGGTACTTCCTTTACTTCAAAGTGAACACTACAATTACAACCGTAGCTCTTTTTCAAATCTGACAAGTTCCCGTCATAAATCTTTTTACCTGCATCAATGATAATAATTCGATTACACAATTCTTCAATATCACCAAGATCATGTGTTGTCAAAATAACCGTGGTGTGATACTTATGATTAATATCCTTGATTGCCTTGCGCATTCTATCCTTAACAACAATATCAAGCCCAATGGTTGGTTCATCCAGATACAGCACCTTAGGATTATGTAACAAAGCTGCTGCCAAGTCAGCTCTCATTCTCTGCCCTAAAGACAAGGTTCTAACCGAACTGTGAATAAAAGGCTCCAGCTCTAATACTTCATACAAAAAATCCATACCTTCCTTAAAGTCTTCATCACTCACTTCATATATTTCTTTCAAAACTGTATAAGTTTCACTAAGTGGTAAGTCCCACCACAACTGTGTCCTTTGTCCAAACACGACACCAATGTTCTTTGCATTGATTTTCCGATTTTTATAAGGTTCTATTCCATTCACCAGACAAGTACCTTCTGTTGGAGTTAAAATACCAGACATCATTTTGATTGTCGTGGATTTTCCTGCGCCATTACTTCCGATGTAACCAACGATTTCACCTTCTTTTATTGTAACGGAAACATCATCTACCGCAACCTTTTCTTCCTTTTCCTTTGTGAACAGCCCCTTAACCGCTCCCTTAAATCCGGGATAGTGTTTGGTTGATACAAACTCCTTACGAACACCTTTTAGCTCTATTACATTCTGACTCATATTCTTTCTTCGCCTTCCCTTCTTGTCTAAATTTTTCACATTTTAGCACATTATGTAAACCTGCTCAACCTTTAATTTCATTGTATAAATTTTTGTACCATGCTACAATAAACTATTCACATGAACAAACTATACTTTTTGCAACGGAGAAACATTATGCCACAAAAAGACAGATATCAAGACCGTATGATTCCTATTGAATTTGAGAGCCATGAAACCTTTGAGAATCTGGTATTAGCCGAGCGCATGACCATTATCCTGATTACCAATGGCTTTGCCAGCTTCTCTTTCAATCACAAAATCATAAACCTAAAAACACCAAGTATTATACTGCTTTCACCTTATGACAAGCTAACACTAATGGAACAGAAGAACCTTTCTGCCAAGTCCTTTTCCTTTCATCCTAGCTTTGTAAATTCCGCATTAACTTTTGACTCTTTATCAGAAAACCATTTTTATAAAATTGAAGATGAACATGACAGAAATATGATGAACCTATTCTTAAGAAGGGATGAATCCTATAAAGGGTATCTATCCTTACCTGCCAATACTTATCTACGTATTAACGAGTGGTTAGCTATTATTGGCACGGAAACATTTTCACAAAGTGATATGACATGGACATGCAGAATACGCAGATACTTATTACAAACTCTGTATTTGCTTGACGATCTTGTATATTCCGAAGAAAACAGAAAAGAAACATTAAATAAATCTCTCGTGGATAGTTGTCTTGAATATATTCATATAAATTATCCTAATGATATATCCCAACAGACACTGTGTGACTTAGTTCATACCAACCGCACTACACTGAATCGAAAATTCAAAGAGCAAGTTGGCATGACTTCTATCGGATATTTACTTCATTACCGTTTAAAGATTGCTTGTGAAGCATTAACCCATACCGGTTTATCTATCGCTGAAATTTCAGAAGCAACTGGATTCCAGTATGATACCTATTTTATCCGGCAGTTTACGAAAAAAATGGGGGTAAGTCCGACAGAATATCGAAAGACAGCTTGGAAAGAGTAGTAAAACTACTCTTTCACAAACAGCATGTGATGGAAGAATGCAATCGCACGGTATTCTTCCATTTCTGCCACCCGCATCTCAAGCTGTATCATATTCTCCTGCCATTCTGGTGTTTCCTGTATCTCCTGATTCTGCTGTAAGTCCCAGAAGGTTCGGATTCCATAAGTCTTAACAAGTGAAAAGTCAGCACACCATTTTGTAATATCTGAATCTTCATAATAATGAATTGCTCCAAACTTAGATGTCATTCCATCCTTGCCATCAAGCAGATTATTAGCACTTTCGAAGTCATTTAATAATACCGCCATCTGCATAACTCTTCCCGGACGATTATGTTTTACAACAGAAAGCATTCCGTTGGGCTTTAATACACGATAGAATTCCTTTATGATTTCCTCCCGTTCTGAGGCATATTCTAAAACGTTGTGACAGAATATGAGGTCGAAGGATTCATCCGGTAGCTTGTATAGTTCATCTAAACTGCCAATAATCTGTTCATACTCATTTTCCGTACATCTTTCATTCACACTCTCTTCTGATGGTTCGATTGCCGTTACCTGATTATCCTTCGCATAGTGGCTGGCTGTAATGCCAAGACCACTTCCAAAATCTAAAATACATTTTTCTTTTATATCTCCTAATTGCGACCATAAGATTCGTTTTAAAAGCTTCTCCCATGTTCCTAATGAATTAATCATCGTCTCATCCTCCCTTACTTCCTACACACGAACATTCCAGTTGACTTATGAATAAAGATTGCTCCCTCTTTTTCCAGCTTGTCCTGTAGCATTTGGCGGAATTCCTCACCACGCTGCGAAAGAATAAAAGGAGCATTTCCAGGATAGGAATAGACATAATCATAGATACTGTCCGCATTATCTACAATCAAGTCATTTTCATGGTCAAAACGCTCTACCTTCGAAAAGAACTTATGTAGCTGTGGCTTGGCATTTTCTAGCTGAAAGCCAACGGTAAAATTAATCGACGGCATTTCTATTCTGGTGTCAAAAGCTGCCACCAGCTCATGCAACTCACGCATATGGGTATTCCCTACCGTAGAACAGAAAAAGGTTCCGTTTGGCTTTAACGCTTTTTCAATTGCCTGTAAGCATGCCTCACGATTTTTCACATGATAGAGCATATGATTGGCAATAATATAATCATACCCTCCCGCTTCCAGGAAAAGCTCATTCGCATCCATCACATGATATTCTATGGTAATATTGCGTTCCTGCAACAAGTCTTCATACACTACAAGATTCATCCTTGTCTCCTCTAGCATTCCCTCGGAACGGTCTGTCAGAATCAAGTGAAGTCCTTGTGGTAATTTATGTATATTTTTCAGCCATAATAAGCCGGTTCCGCACCCTAGCTCTAATACCGTTGTACCTTCTCTAAGCTCCATTTTGTCATGAACCCAGTCCATCCAGTCCTGACTGCTGGTGCTGTAATCATGGATTCTGATACGTTTTTCCAGATTCGTGGAATTCTTATACTGCTCCTGAATCTTTTCTTCATCCGTAAGCAGATTCAGTAAATGAACCAGATAGCTCCATCTATTCTCTTCTTCACTCTTTTCCATAATCTCAATCGTTGCAATCATTTGTTCAAGCTGCACCTTTTTCTCCTGCAAAAGCTGCTTCTGCTCCGCAAGCTGTTCATTCATATCTTTTTTGGTCGCAATGTCATCCTGTATCATGGTTTCAATCTGTTGCAGGGAAAATCCTAGATATTTTAACATCAGAATTCTTTGCAAAATAACAAGCGACTCCTGATTATAATAACGATATCCGGCTTCCGAATAAGACACCGGCTTCAATAACCCCTTTGCATCATAAAAGCGAATGGTTCGCAGAGATACACCTGCGATTTTTGCAATTTCTCCGGCTGTATATAACGTTTCTCCCATATTAGTAACCTCCTCTTGATATCTCTATCATAATGGGTTACGTTAGGTAACGGTCAAGCCTTTTTCTTATCATTTCTATAATTCAAGATGCATATGATGGATTGCAGCGTAGGTATGATTACGATAACGAAATCCCTTTTCCTCTGTTCCATATAGCTTAAACCCATATTTTTCATATATCCTAATAGCACTTTCATTTCCTTCGATTACTTCTAAATTAAGCTTTTCATATCCGGCAGTTCTGGCAATGTCTATCATACGCTCTAGCATGATAGTTCCTAATCCCATTCCCCAATATGCTTTCTTAACAGAAACACCAAAGTCAGCCTTGTGCTTTATGCGGTCGAATCTGCCAATCGGGTATATGCCTGCATTCGCTACAAGCTTTCCATCTATTTCTGCAATCAGCATCATCTCATCTACACTGTTTTCCTTCTTTTCCAGCGTCTTTGCTTCCTCTTCTTCCGTCATGGTAAGCTCATCCGGATAACGAAGCATATAATCTGTTTCTCCTGCGACGATAATTCTATGTACCTTTATTTCCTTCGCATCTGCTGCCGTTGCATTTCGAAGTATACATTCTTTTCCATTTTTTAAGATAATCTTTTCATAGTATTTCATAACAACTCTCCTCTTTTCTTTTTCGTACTAACATATCACTATGCAAAAATTATGTCAACTTTACCATTTTTTGCAAAACCAGAATAAAATTTACAGCCAGAAAAGTCCAGCATATTTATACTAAACCTTCAAAAAATAATAGTGTAACTTATTCATTATCATAATTCATATGGAGGTATTTCTTATGAAAGATTCCATTACTTTAGCTATGGGAACATTTCCTAAGCAGGAATGGTGCGAGCCGTATGAACTGGGCTCTGCCTTATATAATGGTACGATTTTCCCTTGTTTAAATATGAACTTTTTTGCAGCAGAGGATATTCCTTGTCCCTTCTGCGACAGTACCACCCTTTCCAGGCTCTCAGAGCGTGAAAAGGCAATGAATGAAATAGCAATGGTTGGCTTTGCCATCAATGACCTGACGCTTTATCTCGACACACATCCCGACTGTCAAAACGGTATTAAGCTGATGAAAGAGCTTTTACAAAGACGTCTGGATGCCCTTGCTGATTATGCGTCCAAATACAACGCATTAACTCAGTTATCTATTGTAACCGGAAATCCTGACTCCCAGAAGTACGAATGGGATGAAGGACCAATGCCATGGGAAGGAGGGCTTATCTAATGTGGGCTTATGAAAAAAGATTGCAATATCCTGTAAAGATTCAAAAGACCTGCCCCAAGACTGCACAGCTGATTATCAGTCAGTATGGTGGACCTGACGGGGAGCTTAGCGCTTCTATGCGTTACCTTGCACAGCGTTATTCCATGCCTGTGAAAAAGGTAGGAGGACTTTTAACTGATATCGGTACGGAAGAAATCAACCATATGGAGATTATCTGTGCCATGGTTTATCAGCTTACCAAGAACCTTACTCCTGAACAGGCAAAAACAGCCGGTTTCGATGCTTACTATATTGACCACACCACCGGTTTATGGCCTCAGGCGGCAGCAGGCGTTCCTTTTACTTCCTTAGAATTCCAGTCCAAGGGTGATGTTTTTGCTGACCTATATGAGAACCTTGCCGCAGAGCAAAAGGCACGTACTGTTTATGACAATCTTCTGCGTGTGATTGATGATCCTGATGTCAGAGCACCATTAAAGTTCCTTCGTGCAAGAGAAATCGTTCATTTCCAGCGTTTCGGCGAAGCCATTGAAATGACAAAGGAGAAGCTCGATTCGAAGAATTTCTATTATTTCAATGCGGAATTTGATAAAAAGATGTTTGATAATAAACTGTAAATAACACTATTTAAGTAAACCGCAAAGTTAGTATTCTCTTTGCGGTTTCTTTCATGAACAAATCCCTTGCTCTTTCCTTAAACTTATATATTTGTTATACTAAAAAGACATAACACCATACAAGGAGGTTACTTACGTGAATTTTGAATCTATTTATAATGACTGTTTTCCATTTTGGAATACACTTTCTAAAAGCGACAAAGAATTTCTGTGTACTCATTCCTCCAAGGTTTATTTCGATAAAGAGCAAGCCGTTCATAGCAACACAGAATGTACTGGATTATATATTGTAAAAAGTGGTAAACTCCGTTTATATATGCTCTCAGAAGATGGTAAAGAAATTACTCTTTATCGCCTCTCTCCCGGAGAAGTTTGTATGCTCTCTGCTTCCTGTGTACTACAGAGTATCACCTTTGATGTCTATATCGATGCAGAAGAACCAAGTGAATGCTATATGATAAATGCCGCTGCCTTCCATACAATCAGCGAAAGAGTGTCTGCTGTAAAAATTTTTGCACTGGAAACTGCTGTTTCTCGTTTCTCCGATGTTATGTGGATTTTACAGCAAATTGTCTTTATGAGTATGGACAAAAGACTTGCCATCTTTTTATATGATGAAATTGTGTCAAGTAGCACAGATACCATAACTATGACTCACGAGCAGATTGCACGTCATCTCGGAACCGCCCGTGAAGTCATAACGCGTATGTTAAAGCATTTTGCCGCAGACGGAATCTTAAACGTGACGCGAAAAGGTATTTATATTACTGACAAAGCAAAGCTGCAACAACTTACGCATTAAGCATGGATAAGATTTCCTGCTTTGCTTTATAACCAACTGCCCTTGCATGCTCTTTTCCATCCCGCATAACTATCAAGGTTGGTACACTCATAACTCTGTACTGTACTGCTAACTCAGAGCTTTCATCAACATTTACTTTACCAACCTTAATGTCTGTGCGTTCCTCTGCAATCTCATCCACAATAGGTGATAACATCTTGCAAGGACCACACCACTCTGCATAAAAGTCCACCAACACGATTCCTGATTGATTCTGTACCTCTTGTTCAAAATTTTCATTGTTTAATTTCATAACTTCCATTTCATTTTCCTCCTTATTTTTCCTTTATTTGTAACGATTCGGTAACTTCATCGTTAGCTTTCATTTTACATATCATTTGTGTCATAGTTCCCATAGGACAGTATACGCACCATGAGCGTGGTTTAAACAACATCATTGTAATCAGTCCCAATATGGTAGAAGTCAGCATTACACTGTAAAACCCGAATGCAAACTGTGCCACACCAGGAGAAAGTAACGTACCATGATACGCCCACTGCCAAGGTACCTTAAACGTCCACAATAAAGTAACTACTTGTTTTAGGTCTTGTGCCCCTATAAATACCAAGTAAGTATTCCAAAGCATTACTCCAAACATAATCAGAAAAAATACTAAAAATCCATATCGAAAATACGGGGTTCTCATCCACTTTAGCATATCTTTTTTTCGTGATAATCCAAATCTACCACCAAGCATGGAGAACAGTTGTCCTCTGCCACAATATTTATTGCAATATGCTTTATTTCCTTTTACTATGGAAATAAGAAGTGGCGTAATAAAGCAGATTAATCCAAACCATGCAAACATGATATTGAAAAATCCTAACATTAGATATACCGTTGAAAAAATCCACAGGTAGTCATACCATTTCTTTTTATTCATCTGCAACCACCTCCAACGAAATAACACTTGCTGGACACTTTTGAGCACACATTCCACATCCAACACATTTCTCTGTGTCTATTACTGCGCATACTCCATTTGGAATGCTGATAGCTCCCAGCCTACACGCTTTCATACAACACCCACAAGCGACACAAAGCTTTTTATCAACAATTGCTCTCTTCTTCATTTGTAACCCCTCTCTTTTCTGCTTCCTTATTGCTCCTTGCATTATTAATATAACAGTCTTTTTCTTCTGTCACAGTGACTAAAGTCACTTTAATCTTTTGTCGATACCTTCAAACACTTTCCAGACGCACAAAAAGGAGCAAAATAAATCGCTCCTTTTTATCACATATCAATATAAAATTCTCATGTTAACTTTTTAAATGCAAGATATCCATTTACTACACAAATGCTACTACAAACAATTGCTAAAGCAGCTACCACACCAAATATACTTACCATTTCTATAACAGAATTATACATAATCAGAAAAATAGGAGTACTAGCAACAAACACATATGCAATCCCGCCAAACCATATTCGAATCAAAACCGGAAGCCCCCAACAAGCAGCTGTAAAAACCACAGAATGAAAGTTATTTCTACAATGTGCGGATACACATACTGTCATCGCATAAAGAGATAACAATCCAAGCAATCCCATTACCATTACCAATATTGCAACACTACTTATAGACATTTTCAGCCATATATACTGCCCTGTCACCAAATGGCAGGAACATTCTGCTCCATCAAAACCAAATACAAGATAGCTTAACCCTATCACAAGTAGAGTCATTACCGCATAAAGACTAATTACCATAGTAAAAGCAGCTAACAGCTTTGCCACAATATCCTCTCTTTTTCCCTTTTGTGTTGTAAAGAGAAGGGGCAATACCTTTAACTGACTTTCCTCCGCAAAAAGTCCTGACACACCGATTATGATTACAATACTTGCCAATACCATTCCCATTTGAAACGTATCTAATAAAACATTCCAACCTTTTGTATAATAAAAATAAATATGCTCTTCCTGTTTTCTGAGTTCTGTCTCTACTATCGAATAAAGCCTTGTAGGAATCTTATATTCTCCCTCTTCCCAACCATACATATATCCATCTGTAAAGTAGTCTGTAACAAAGGTTGAAATATAATTTGCATCACGAAAACCGGGATAATTCCTTATTACCAGACTTGGAAAACCATACTTTTCAACCATTTTCTCCAATTTTTCATCAGTAAGCTCACCCTTAAATTCTTCTGTTATCAGCCGATTTATCTTTACAGCTTTGTAGCCTTGATAATACACTCCATCTACGGTTGCTATCTCCTCTCCTACCCCTACAAACCAAAAAAAGATAAACCATATCGCCAATGCAACTATACAGGCTTTTATAAATGCCCTATTATGATAAATCTTATAGAGCTCCATCTTATATAACCGCATACCACATTACTCCTTTTGTGCATAATATAAATAAACATCCTCAAGTGTCACTTCCCCGCGGATTGCCGTATCCGTCGGTGCTTCCTTGGATACGATACGCAGCTCCGTTTTCTCTTCGTGCGGTCGCAGATTACTTACTGTATAGTTCGCTTGGAACTCTTCTACTTCCTTTTCTTCTACCACACACTTCCAAACAGAAACCTCTTTATCATTTACCAATTCCTTGTGTATTCCGTTTCGGATAATCTGTCCAGCTTTCATTATCAGAATTTCATCAGCAATGTATTCAATATCTGAAACAATATGGGTTGATAAGATTACGATGCGATTCTTTCCCAAAGAACTGATGATATTTCGAAAATGTACTCTCTCTTTTGGGTCAAGCCCTGCAGTTGGCTCATCTAATATCAGAATTTCCGGCTCGTTAAGCAAAGCCTGTGCAATCCCTACACGTCTTAACATTCCACCCGAAAAGGTCTTTAGCTTCTTCTTTCTCTCTTTTGTCAGACCTACCATTTCTAATAATTCTTTGATTTTGCTATCTGCTTCCTTCTTGGGAATAGCCTTTAACGCTGCTATGTATTGCAAAAAACGTTCTGCACTAAATTCCGGATAATAGCCGAAATCCTGCGGCAGATATCCCAAAAGTCTGCGATATTCACTTCCCATTTTTTCAATCTCTATATCATCACACAACACCTTGCCTTGCGTTGGCTGTAACACGCCGCACAGCATACGCATTAAGGTGGTTTTCCCTGCACCATTTTCTCCCAGAAGTCCGTATACACCTTGATGAAATGTATAGTTTAGGTTCTCGACTGCTGTCTTACCCTTATATTTTTTTTCGATATCCATAAGTCTTAATTCATGCATAGTATTTCTCCCTTATCTATATAACGAAATAGTAGCGCAAGCTGTATCCCAAACAGAAATATTCCTACGAGCAAACAGATTCCCCACAAAAATAAAACTGTTGAATCACAAATCCAAGGAATTGACACAAGTGTCATATAAAATATTCCTAAAAAAAGCGTCGTGCTTGCAAATGTATAGGAATTCCTTCTTCCTTTTTTTGTCAACAATGCGCCAAGGCAACAGCCCCCCGACAACACAAAGGGAACCAATCCATATAAGCTAATCTGTATCAATGGTATCTGCCATTTTACTCCTACAAAAAAAATTCCAATTGTTATAAATACTAAGCTACTTATTCCAAAATATATCATTTGCAACACTACCATTTGCTTCGTATTGAAATAGCAGGTTTCACTTAACTCTGCCATATTAGAAGCAAAGCTTCTGTGTAATGCTGCCGGCAACAAAACTCCCAGCATTCCGGAACACACGATGGTATACGCTATCATATCCTGTCTTGGCACTTCCAAAGTGCAAAAAACACAAAAGAGAAAAGCAACCATAGCTTCTGCCAAAAGCTGTATCCATAATATCGTTTTATCCATATAGCGACTCTGATTCCAAAATACATTCCATCTGCCTGCCCAAGTCTTTTTTTGTTTTAAGTCTGCACTATGTACCACATTTGCAATTCCGCTTTTCTTTCTTTCTTCCTCTATGAACATCTGCTGTTGTGCTTCTTCAAACAACCGTTTTACTTTTTTATCCAATCTGCTCCACCTCCAACCACTTACGTATATGTGCAATTCCTAACCGATACCTTGACTTTACCGTTGCTGTATTACAGCCTAACAGCTTCGCAATGCTTTTAAAAGGAAGCTCCTCGTATATTCTTAATACCACAATCTCTCTTTGCTCTAGTGGTAATTTTTGTAACAGTTTCCATAATAAAAGCTTATCCTCAACCAGCTTTAACTGCTTATTCTCTTCTGCTATCTCTACTGTTTCTATGTCTGTTGTTATTTTCCTTTGGTCGAAATAAGTGCAACACATATTACGAGCAATCATAAGAAGATAACCTTTCAAATTCTTATCCTTATAAGCAGCAATATACTTAATAAATCGTAAGAAAACCTCTTGCGTAATATCATAAGAGTCACTCTCTTCTCCCGTCAGGTAGAGACAAAAACGGTAAATATCATCATAATATCGCTCAATTATATTATTTAATACAGCTTTATCTCCTTTTTGAACTTTCCTGATCAGTTCTTTATCAGTCACCGTTCTCCTCCTTTCCTGTAAAACGTCTTACACTTATATAACCATTTTTATGGCTGAAAAGATTAATCATCATATATATTTTTTCAAAATAAATTCTACCTCTTTTCTCCACAAAACAGAAGCAGCTATGACAAAATGTCACAAAAAGGTGGTCAAGCGACCACCTTCTACTCTTAACATACTACAATAAAAATCAAATAATATTTATCATCTTCTGATATACCCTTACAGACAAACCATAATATAACCCGTATACTGCCAACACAATCATCACACTCAACAGATAAATTGCAAACAAATCTGTATGCATCATTTTTCCTAAGGCCAATACTGAATAATAAGCTGATATAACCATAATGAAAAACGGAATAAAATATGCTGTTCCTACTTCTTTTGCAATGGATTTTTGCAAAACTTTATCATCAAGCCCTATCTTACACATTACTGAATAACGCTCTTTTTCCTCATATGCATCATTATATAACTTCATATACATAATACAGCCACTTGCCACCACAAATACTAGAAACATAAATATACATATCGAATGAACTAGTTTCATCCATTCCTTCTCACTATTATTTGGATCTATCGCAACACGCCCAAGCATATCTCCCTTTTCTTTTAGCTCCGATGCGAAATTATCTATTTCTTTCTTTGTTTCTACAAATGCAGAATCATTACCCACTTTATAATTATATAAATAAAGTTCTGATTCCTTGGTTATTAAACTCTCATATTCCTCATCACTTACGATATAGAAATCTCCTTGTTTCTGCAAGTAACCTAAATATGGGATACGAATAGTCTCCAGCTGCTGATACTCCTTTCCTCGTATCTCTATTTCCTTTATACCTTGTTTGGTAGAACCTGACAGCAGTGTCAAATGTGATAGCCGTATTACTTCCTTGTCTTCAAGCTCTGCTATATCAAATTTCAAATTAGCACTTTGAGCTAACTTTTTTGCCTGGGAATAGGAGAGCATCATAGCTTCCTGCTCCTGATTAACCAACCCAATGCCTGTATAATATAGAATGTCATTTGTTTCTTCTATAACCTGTGTCATTTGTTTCTCCAAATCATTCCTATTACTCAAAACTTGAAAAGTATAAGTATTCTCAAATAACACTATATTCTCATAACGTTCCTTCATAGCAAACCCCGTTGCCAACGCTGTTATTGAACATATCCCAAGAACACATACCATAGAATAAGTACGGTAATTTTTCTTCATACGAAATACAACTTGATTCATCCACAGACAACGCTGCTTACAATATAAGAAATTCTTATGCTTAACCATATTCTGAAACAGAAGCGGAATCAAACCTCCAAATAACAAATAGACTCCTAATATAACAAGTATCATTGCGAAAACAGCATTCCCTATTACCTGCTTCCCTTCTTTGTTTGCAAGATAATATCCGCTTCCCAATACACCAATACCCACAATTGCCTTTATGACCAATACACATTCATTCTGTTTTACATACTCATTTTGTCGCATTGCAGAAATCATATTTAAAACACTACTTCTTACAATATTAAAATATCCCTTTATGACAAAAGTCAAATATATAAACAAAAATGCCACCACGGTAAATACAATCGGTTGTACCGTGAATTCAAATGAAACATGAATATCCAGATTAGAAAGCCTAACAATTATCATTTGAAAAAGCCCTGCTGTTATGATTCCCCAAAACAAACCAAATACAAGCGCCGCAATTCCTATAAAGGTTGTTTCTATCATATACAGCTTTCCTATTTTCTGATTAGATAACCCCATAAAAATGTAGATACCTATTTCCTTTTTTCGTTTTTCCAAGAACACATTTGTAGCATACCAAATGAAAAAGAACATAAAGCAAATAAGCACAATACTTATCATTTGAATCAACGTATTAATTAAATGACTATTATGCTCCCCCAAAGCCACAAAAATTTCAGAGTAAATCATATTTTGAAAATTATATAACACAAGAATCGTAAAAGCCAAGGAAATAACCAATGCGAAATAACTTTTAACATTACTTTTAAAATTCATCGCGGCAAGTTTTGTCATTCTCACGAAAAGTCACCTCCCATAGATGCCTGCATATCAATAATTTTGTTATAAAATTCTTTTCTATCGTCTCCCTTACTCAATCTACATTTCATAAGTCCATCGCTCAATATATATACATCTTTTGCATAAGAAGCGCAGTATGAATCATGCGTCACCATAAGAATCGTTGCCTTTCCATTTTCATTCACTTGCTGTAAGCACTTTAGCAATTCCTTGCTTGCCTTGGAATCCAATGCACCCGTTGGTTCATCTGCAAAAATGATTTCAGGATTTGTAATCAATGCCCTACAGACTGCCCCTCTTTGCTTTTGTCCTCCTGAAAGCTGATACGGATACTTTTTAAGATGTTCAGACAATCCAAACAAAGCTGCCAACTCTCCTACCTTTTCTTGAATCTCATCTGCATAACTTCCCCCCAATGCCAATGGTAATGCTATATTATCCTGTAAAGTCATCGTATCCAATAAATTATAATCCTGAAACACAAACCCAATCTTATCTTTTCTTAATTTAGCAAGCTCTTTATTCTTTATTTTCGTAAGCTCCTTGCCATCTAATACAACAGAACCTTGTGTTGGTTTATCTATAGTGGATAAAATATTTAGCAATGTTGTTTTTCCAGAACCGGATGGACCCATAATAGCAATAAAATCATTCTTATAAATGGATAAATCAATTCCTTTTAATACCTTTGTTTGAAATCCTTTCGTTCCATAATGCTTTACAAGATTTTTTACTTCTACAATTTTATTATCTTCCATCTTGCCGTTTTACTCCTATCTACTTTTTTGATTCGAATCATTATAAAAATTGTATCGCAATTTCTTTTAAAAATCCTTACATTCATCATACAGAAAAAGCCGCAGCCTTACATTTTTTGTAAGATTACGGCAACCTATAACTCATTCTTTTCAAAAACGATATGAAAACATGTTCCTTTTCCATACTGGCTTTCCACATTAATCCGATGTCCCAACCGTCTTGCAATCTTATCTACCATATACAATCCCATACCGGTTGACTTATACTTTCCATTATGATAATTACTTCCTGTAAAGCCTTTTTCGAAAATACGACGGATATCACTTTCTTGGATTCCTTCTCCCCAATCTTCCACTATAAGTTCTGCCTGCTCTCCTGTCTTCTTTTCCCATATTTTAATCCTAGGAGTCTCATCCCTTTCCTTTTTCGTATACTTAATTGCATTACTTATTAATTGATCTAGAATATATGTTATCCACACCTTATCTGTATAAACCACTACATCATCCACCTCTATGTCTATTGCAAATCTTTTCTGAATTAGAAAGAACTGATTATTTCGAATAGAGTCCTTTACACATTCTTTCAATAAAGTTTTTGTTATTTGTAAATCAAATAACGGACTTTGAAGCCTACATCCTTGTAACATGCTATTAACCTGAAAATTCATTCTTTCTAACGGCTCACGTAGCTCTAATCTAGTCTGTGCATCCTTTAGCTTTTCCACCATCAGCAGACTGGCGGCTAGCGGAATTTTGAATTCATGACACCATTTTGCTACATAATCCTGAAGCTCACAGTTTTCATCAAATTTATCCTGCAACTGCTCTTCTAAAAGTTGTACATCATGTTCCATGATGTCTCTATCTTCCATATCAGTTACTTCATGAAAAATAACATCATCCCGTTCTAATAGCTGTCTTTTCTTTTTTTCTCTGCTATAAAAATGAATGGCTGAGATTCCTTCTACCATTCCTCCAAAAATGAATAACACTAAATCTAAATACAATATATAAAATATCTGTTTTTCATTCATTAGGAAAATGTAGTACAAATTAAAGCTTAACATTAGAAAAAAATACATAAAATAATATTTCCACTTTCTCTTTATATAGCTCATTGTACAAAATATCCCTGCCCTTTCCTTGTTTGAATAATTTCCACGCCACAAGAGCTTTTTAGCTTTGTACGAAGTCTGCTGATTAACGTTGTCAGTGTTCCATCTGAAACATATTCATCGGTATTCCAAAGCTCCATCATAAGTTCATCCCTTATAACTACATTGGGTCTGCATTCCACCAATTTAGCAAGTATTCTTCTTTCTGATTTGGTCAGCTCTATCTCATTTCCCTTATAATATATCTGTTGTGAGGTCTTATCAAAACATAACTCTTCTGATAGCTTTATCTGTTCCCGTATTTTATACTCATAGGTTCTTCGTACCATGGCATCTATTTTGGCTTTCAGCAATTCCAATCGAAAAGGCTTTTCCAAGTAATCATCTCCACCTTGAGCAATCGCCATAATCTTATCACTGTCATGATTGCGGCTACTAATGTAAATAATCGGAACCTTTGAAATTTGTCGAATCTGATTGCACCAGTAAAATCCATCAAAATATGGGAGGTTTATGTCCATTAAAATCAACTGTGGTTTATCATTAAGATACTCTTCTGTTATATTCTCAAATCTTCTTACCTCTATCGCCTCATATTTCCACTTTGTAAGAAATAATGCGATTTCCTTTGCTAGTACTTCATCATCTTCTACTATCATAATTTTTATATCCATACTTCACGCTCCTCGGTTACATTATAAAGAGTTGACGTCAGAATGGAAACCCATAAATAGTAATGTTACAAAAGTGTAATATTATAACTCCTATTACGCCAAAACAGTGCGTTCCTGCGCACTTTGCACGTATTTCTTACGAAATTCTTGTTTTATAACACTACGTTACAGCAATTTCCTAGAAATCAAAAAGGGAAATCAACCGATTTCCCTTTGTAAAACATCCTTTATATTATATCTCAATCAATTCATACTGGTCATTACCGATACCAATTTTTACTGCATGCTCAATACAACTCTTCCAGTTTGTATCTGGATGCGTCATATGAAAATGATCATGTTTTTTAGCTTCTTCCTGATGTGCCATACAATTCTCATGTAACACACTATGATTCTCTAGCATTGGCTGTCGATTACACAAATCAGCACATGCCACATCAAGAGCAACTGGGTCAAAAGATGCCAACATTCCTACATTTGGAATAATAGGTACATCGTTTTCAGAGTGGCAGTCACAATTAGGAGATACATCACAAATCAAAGAAATATGGAAGCATGGTCTTCCATCGCAAACAGCTTTGGAATACTCTGCTATCTTATAGTTTAAGACATCATTGGAATTCTCCTGTGTCGGATGTACCGCATCCTTCGGACATGCTCCGATACAACGGCCACAGCCCACACATTTCTTTAAGTCTATGGTTGCCTTTCCATTTTCTATCACAGGTGCATCATGAGCACAAATTTTCAAACAAGCTCCACAACCTACACACTTAGTCTGATTAACCGCAGGCTTTCCTTGATTGTGCATCTCCATCTTACCAGCTCTGGAACCGCACCCCATACCTATATTTTTCAGTGCACCACCAAAACCTGTCGCTTCATGCCCTTTGAAATGATTCAAAGAGATAAAAATATCTGCGTCCATTACCGCTTGTCCAACTTTTGCTTCTTTTACATACTCTCCATCTATCGGCACCAATGCTTCATCTGTTCCCTTAAGACCATCTGCAATGATTACATGACATCCTGTAGAAAATGGCGAAAATCCGTTAGCATATGCTGTATCCATATGGTCAAGCGCATTCTTTCGGCTTCCTACATAGAGAGTATTGCAGTCTGTCAAAAATGGCTTACCCCCTTGCTCCTTTACGATATCTGCTACTACCTTTGCATAATTAGGACGTAAAAAAGCCAAGTTACCATATTCACCAAAATGAATCTTAATCGCCGCATATTTATCTGCGAAATCAATCTCTTTCATTCCCGCTGTGATACACAGACGGCGCAATTTCTGCAATAAATTTTCATGTGATGTTGTTTTAAAGCTTGTGTAATATACTTTTGATGTTTCCACTTCGCTATCCCCCTACGTGTTTATGAACTAAATACTTTCTCTTTTGATATCCATATCTATAGTTTACATGGAATCTTACATCCTGTAAACGGCTACAAATCAAATTCTGTCGATGTGTTCTTATTTTCTAACCATAAGCATATTGCAAATATTATCTCATAAAGCATCATTACTCCTGCAACTACCTTAGCAGAACACACACAGCCTACCACTAGAATACCTACCGTAATCACAATAGCAGAAAACGTATAACTTTTTGACATATATATCCATCCAAAAGGTAATAGATGCCCCCCAAATATCATAGCCAATACCATTACCATTTTTTCGGGTATAGCAGTACATACCCAACAAGCAATTAAAATATAAAGCATTTCATTTAATGTAATCAATAATCCTAATTGATTAATGGGATTTTCTTTATTTTGAAATTTAATCTTTAACATTTTTGTTATCAATAACGCAAAGGGCATTAAACATCCAGTAACATACCACGTATATAGATTCTTTTCTCTAATTGACAAATCTGTACTATGAACAAGAAAAATGCCTAACCATAGAAAAATAGATGCTATAATAAATGCAATCCCACGTTTATTCTTCCGCGCAGAATCCATTCTCATTTTATCAAGCATTTCTACCATGATTTTCCCCCTCTTTTTTCTTGATAAGCATATAGCGCATTATCGTATTCCTTTGCTTTTTTCCTACTATACAATTCATATCCAACCATACTGATTCCATACATCATGAAAATAATTCCCCAAAAGAGCATCCATTGTATCACCTTTCCTTTTCCAGAGAATATTCCCAGCCAATAGAAAATAACGGTTTCATACACGCTAAACAAGACCATAAATCCTGTCAGCTTCGCTGTAAAGCTAATACCTTTTATCAACGTTTCTGAGAAAAGAGCTGTAAACAATATTACTCCACCACATACAAATATCAAAAGCTTAAAAATTCCTATTGTAGATATATTTTCTATCCCCAGATATATATTTCTAACCAATATCACCACCATTAACCAAGTAAAACAAAATGCAACACCGTTTCTTATCCATATAAAAAAAGTTTTCAAATTCTTCATATAGCCCTCTCCTAAATTCCTAGTATATCCTTAAAGGCTTTCACATACCTTCTTGAAATTATAAGCTTTTCACCATTACACATCGTTACCATAATCGTACGATCTATCTGTGGTTTGAGATTTTTAATCTTATTTATATTCACAACAATTGACTTAGAACAACGAAAGAAATCTTCTTCTGACAATCGTGCTTCTAATTCATATAAACGCTGTTTTACTTCTACTACCTCATCCTTCGTATATAAAAATGTTCTATTATCTACTGTTTCAAAATACAAAATATCTGACATCTCCACAAATACCATTTCGTCTTCTTTTTTAGTCAATATCCGGTTATCAAAAGCTCTAATATAAGACTGCAATTTCTGTATATTATTGGTTACTTCTTTGCATTCGATAATGACTCTTGCCTTCTCTTCTATGTGTTTTCTTATCTCAATTTCCATCTTGCACCTCCAAAATCATACTAATACAATTTATTTTTTGCTTCAATGTTTTCTCGTTAAGCGGTACATTTCTTGATGGTAAGATGGCAAAAACTTTTTACGTCTTAATACATAAAAAAACAATTATCTTTTTCCTATTCTTCTATTGTAAGATTTACCTCCCATTCACCCTCTACAAGATTCTGGCAAGTAAAGAAATGCCCATAAATTGCATATTGGTCTAACTCCTTATTATCTACATCAAATATGTATTCCTCATAACTTCCGTTTCTTTCCTCATCCCAAAATCCTCTACTTCCTTCTGCTAATACCCTATTTCCATCTGCATCTAACAAATATACATATCCATGATTGTCGTACTTCAAAATTTTATCATAATGCACTTGTATATGTAGCTTATCATGTATAAATCCATAATTTGTAACAGTCACTCCTGATGTAGCAACAAATGACTTACTATCATCAGCACATAGATATTCTAGGCTCTTTCCTTCCAATTCACTATCCTGCCTATAAGAGCTTCCCCTAATATCTAAATCTTCTTCCATTTGTGTTTCTGTTACTATAACAATGGAATCCAAACTAATTTGTGCCAATTCCTCTTGTACTTCACTTTTCCCTGTTAAAAACTTAGAAACACGAAATGTCAATCTTTTCCCTTCAATGGTTTTGTCATCCATATGTTTGACGCTGATTAAAAATGTGGCCTTTTTGTTTTCCTCATTAAAATCAACCAAGGAACAACTTCCTATCTGATCTGCATTTGTATGTATACTATAACTATCAAACAAATCAATGGTTTCATCTATACGTTTCCCTACTAAATCCTGCATGGATATATAGACATAAGCACAATTATCCTGAATAGAAACTCCTTCTACCTCCATTTGTATACCATTATCCTCACAACAAGCATTCACCGGCATTAATTTTACTGCTATATCTGGATATAATGTATATAAAATATCGTATGCTGTCATATTGCCCGCTGAAACTGCAATAGCCAAGGAAGAAAATGACAAGCCAAGAATACCGGCAATACATGCAACCATTTTTCCAAATATTTTAATTACTCTATGTTCTCTCACTCTATGAGTTTTACTATAATCCATTGCTTCGCTTAGATACCTATCCTCTATCCCATCAAGTATTTTTTCCTTTAACCAATCAGTCATAGTATCCCTCCTCTTTCAAATAATCTTTCAATTTTTCTCTTGTTCTGTGCAAATGTACCGTTACATAATTTTTACTCGCTCCGCTATTTGTTGCTATCTCTTCAATGGAATAACAGAGCCAATATCGTTGTACAAATATTACTCTATCTTTTTCCTTTAACGTCCCTAAGAAAATGTTTATTTTATTTGAAATTTCTTTTGCAAGAATTTCACTTTCTACCGTTTCATTTACAGAAAGAAACTCATCTACCTCTTCTAAAATAACATCATAGTAATGATTTCTTTTCTGTGCAGTATTATTGCGATATTTTTTCAATGCAATATTCTTAACTATACGATAAATATACGCTGCTAGAGGATTAGGTTCCTTAGGTGGAATACTATTCCACACTGCCAAATAAGTATCATTTATACATTCCTCAACATCTTGCTCATTACTTAATATCTTGAATGCCAAACATTTGCATGTTTTTCCATACTCCATACTCAATTCACGTATTGCGTCCTCTGAACGCTCTAACAATAGTTTTATAATCATTTGTTCTCCCATTACAAAACCTCCCTTCACTTATACTCTACCCTTTTATACCATATTATTACATTTTTTTCATAAAACATTACATATAAATTTCCTAGAATCTTAGTATAAAATTCTTCTCTATCACATAATACTTATAGGTAATCTCCTCAGTAAAAAAGTGATTGCCCAGCGGCAAACACTAGCAAGAATTTCTTACGAAATTCTTGTCTAACTACCACTACATAACAGCAATTTCCTATCACATAAAAAAGTGATTGCCCAGCGGCAATCACTCAAAGAATTTGCTCCGCAAATTCTTTATTAACTACCACTATGTTACAGCAATTTCCTATCTCACAAAAAAACTCCCAAGAAAAATCTCGGAAGTCTTTTTTACATGTTTATATGCTAATCACCAAAAAATAAGTTTCTATTTCTTTTTATAATTCTTAGAAACGTGCGCCGCTAGGCGCACCTCATCAAAAGAGGCCTTCAAGGAAAACCTTGAAAGCCTCATTTATCAACCGTTTGAACACAATATATAAATTAATAACTTAGAATCGTATAAACAATCTACCTAGTAAATAAATTACTCGATGATTGTAGCAACTCTACCAGAACCTACTGTACGTCCACCTTCACGGATAGCGAATGTAAGACCCTGCTCCATAGCGATTGGATGGATAAGTTCGATAGTCATTTCTACGTTATCACCAGGCATACACATTTCTGTACCAGCTGGTAATTCACAAACACCAGTAACGTCTGTTGTTCTGAAGTAGAACTGTGGTCTATAGTTGTTGAAGAAAGGAGTATGACGTCCACCTTCATCCTTTGTTAAAACGTAAACCTGAGCTGTAAACTTCTTGTGGCAAGTTACAGAACCTGGCTTAGAAAGAACCTGTCCTCTCTGGATTTCTGTTCTCTGAATACCACGAAGAAGAGCACCGATGTTATCACCAGCCTGAGCCTCATCAAGAAGCTTACGGAACATTTCGATACCTGTACATACAGTCTTCTTTGTTTCTTCGCTGATACCAACGATTTCTACTTCATCGTTTACATGAAGGATACCACGCTCTACTCTACCAGTAGCAACGGTACCACGACCTGTAATTGTGAAGATATCTTCGATAGGCATAAGGAATGGCTTATCTGTATCACGCTCTGGATCTGGAATGAAAGAATCTACTGTATCCATTAATTCCATAATCTTGTCGCCCCATTCTCCGTTTGGATCTTCAAGAGCCTTAAGAGCAGAACCACGAACGATTGGGCAATCAGAGAATTCATACTCTTCAAGCTGCTCTGTAATTTCCATTTCTACTAACTCTAATAACTCAGGATCATCTACCATATCACACTTGTTCATGAATACAACGATGTAAGGTACACCTACCTGACGAGAAAGAAGGATGTGCTCCTTTGTCTGAGCCATAACACCGTCAGTTGCAGCTACTACTAAGATAGCGCCGTCCATCTGAGCAGCACCTGTGATCATGTTCTTTACATAGTCAGCATGTCCTGGACAGTCAACGTGTGCATAATGTCTCTTCTCTGTCTGGTACTCAACGTGAGCTGTAGAGATAGTAATACCTCTTTCTCTCTCTTCTGGAGCCTTATCGATGTTCTCGAAGTCTACCTTCTCGTTACCAGATACTCTTTCAGCTAAAACCTTTGTAATAGCTGCTGTTGTAGTTGTTTTACCATGGTCTACGTGACCGATTGTACCAATGTTACAATGTGGTTTGGTTCTGTCAAATTTAGCCTTTGCCATTTTGAATAGTCCTCCTTAAAAGATATAAATAAATTAAATTAGTTTCATATTTCAAAACTACACTCAACTATTCTGATTATATTAGAATAGTTGAGGTTTTTCAAGCATATTTTGTCAAAATACTATTTTGCCTTTGCAGCAAGTACTTTTTCCTGAACTGACTTTGGAACCTGCTCATATTTCTCAAAGAACATAGAGTAGTTACCACGTCCCTGTGTCTTAGAACGTAAGTCTGTAGAATAACCGAACATTTCAGCAAGTGGAACGAAACCTCTTACCATCTTACCGCCGCCGATATCATCCATACCTTCAATACGTCCACGACGAGAGTTGATATCACCGATAACATCACCCATGTATTCTTCAGGCATTGTTACCTCTACTCTCATGATAGGCTCTAATAATACTGGAGACGCCTTCTGCATAGCTTCCTTGAATGCAAGAGAACCTGCAATATGGAATGCCATTTCTGAAGAGTCTACTTCATGGTAAGAACCATCATAAACAGTAGCGTGTACACCAACAACTGGGAATCCACCAAGGATACCAGCCTTAGTAGCTTCTTCGATACCTTCACCAACAGCTGGAATGTATTCCTTAGGAATAGCACCACCAACAACGGTAGATTCGAACTTGAATAATTCTTCTCCGTTTGCATCCATAGGTGTAAACTTAACTTTACAGTGTCCGTACTGACCACGTCCACCAGACTGCTTAGCATACTTACTATCGATATCAACTTCCTTAGTAATAGCTTCCTTGTATGCAACCTGAGGTGCACCAACGTTAGCTTCTACCTTAAATTCACGAAGAAGTCTGTCAACGATGATTTCAAGGTGAAGTTCACCCATACCAGCGATGATAGTCTGTCCTGTTTCCTGATTTGTATGAGCACGGAATGTAGGATCTTCTTCTGCAAGCTTAGCAAGAGCTTCACCCATCTTACCCTGTCCAGCCTTTGTCTTTGGCTCAATAGCGAGCTCGATAACTGGCTCTGGGAATTCCATAGACTCAAGAATTACTGGATGCTGTTCATCACAGATTGTATCACCTGTTGTTGTGAACTTGAATCCAACTGCAGCTGCAATATCACCAGAGTAAACTTTGTCTAACTCTGCTCTCTTGTTAGCATGCATCTGAAGAATACGTCCAACACGTTCCTTCTTATCCTTTGTTGCATTTAATACATAAGATCCTGAATTAACAGTACCTGAATACACTCTGAAGTAAGCAAGCTTACCTACGAATGGGTCTGTCATAATCTTGAATGCAAGTGCAGCGAATGGTTCTTCATCAGAAGAATGTCTCTCAATTTCGTTACCATCCATATCAACACCCTTAATAGCAGGGATATCTGTAGGAGCTGGCATATATTCGATAACAGCGTCCAATAACTTCTGAACACCCTTATTTCTATATGCTGTACCACAGCAAACTGGAATAGCCTGACACTCACATGTACCCTTTCTAAGAGTTGCCTTTAACTGATCTACAGTTGGCTCTTCTCCTTCAAGATACATCATCATTAAATCGTCATCTAATTCACAGATTCTCTCTACTAATTCAGAACGATATAATTCAGCTTCATCAGCCATATCTTCTGGGATATCTACGATAGAAATGTCATCACCCTTATCATCATTGTAGATGTAAGCTTTCATTTCCATTAAGTCAATGATACCCTTAAATTCATCTTCCTTACCAATTGGTAACTGAAGACAAATAGCATTTTTTCCTAATCTTGTACGAATCTGATCTACACATCCGTAGAAGTTAGCGCCTAAAATGTCCATCTTATTAATGAAAGCCATTCTAGGAACGTTATAAGTGTCAGCCTGACGCCATACGTTTTCTGACTGAGGTTCTACACCACCCTTTGCACAGAAAACACCAACAGCACCATCAAGTACACGAAGAGAACGCTCAACTTCAACAGTGAAGTCAACGTGACCAGGTGTATCAATGATGTTGATACGATGCTCTAAAGCACCTGCCTTTGGCTTACAGTTTTCCTGTAATGTCCAATGACATGTTGTAGCGGCTGATGTAATTGTGATACCTCTTTCCTGCTCCTGTTCCATCCAGTCCATGGTAGCAGTACCTTCATGAGTATCACCAATCTTATAATTAACACCAGTATAATAAAGAATACGCTCAGTTGTTGTGGTCTTACCAGCATCAATATGAGCCATAATACCAATGTTTCTGGTTCTCTCTAATGGATATTCTCTTCCAGCCAAGGTTCTTCCTCCTTAAATACTCAAGAAAGCCGGTACACGAAACCGAAGTCTCGTGTCCAAGCATTTCAAACTAGAATCTGTAATGTGCAAAAGCCTTATTAGCTTCAGCCATCTTATGCATATCTTCTTTTCTCTTAACAGCTGCACCTGTGTTGTTTGCAGCATCAAGAATTTCATTTGCAAGTCTTTCTTCCATGGTCTTTTCGCCTCTCTTACGAGAAAACATTACTAACCAACGAAGACCAAGTGTCTGACGACGCTCTGGCTTAACTTCCAATGGTACCTGGTATGTTGCTCCACCGATACGTCTTGCCTTACACTCGAGTAATGGCATGATATTGTTCATAGCCTCATCGAATACGTCTAATGCAGGCTTCTGTGCTTTTTCTTCAACTCTTGCGAATGCTCCGTATACAATCTTCTGAGCTACGCCCTTCTTACCGTCTAACATAACGTTGTTGATAAGCTTTGTAACCACTTTGTTGTTGTAAATAGGATCCGCTAATACGTCTCTTTTTTGAATATGTCCTTTACGTGGCACGGTTCTTCCCTCCTTAATTATTGATAATGACTTATGTCATTACTTGATTAAATCAACGGTACTCACATTTAGAAAACTTGTGTTCGTGCGGTTTTCTATTTAAATAAGGTATTAAATCAGAATCCCAACACTAATTAGTTTTTGAGTACATGGTAAATCAATTATTTACCAGCCTTTGGTCTCTTAGCTCCGTACTTGGAACGAGCCTGTCTTCTGTTAGCAACTCCTGCAGTATCAAGTGTACCTCTGATGATGTGGTATCTTGTACCTGGTAAGTCCTTAACACGTCCGCCTCTAATAAGAACAACACTATGCTCCTGTAAGTTGTGGCCTTCACCTGGGATGTAGCTTGTTACTTCCATACCATTTGAAAGACGAACTCTGGCGATTTTTCTAAGAGCTGAGTTTGGCTTCTTAGGTGTTGCTGTCTTAACTGCTGTACAAACGCCTCTCTTCTGAGGAGCAGATGTATCAGTTGCTTTCTTCTTTAAAGAGTTGTATCCTCTCTGAAGAGCTGGTGCAGTAGACTTCTTTGTAATATCCTGACGTCCTTTTCTTACTAATTGGTTAAATGTTGGCATTCTATTTCACCTCCTGTAATCTTGAATCAATGCCAAAACCTTGGGCACCTAACATGCATTTCTCTATACGCATGCTAGATTATTATACTTTCCAGTTTTCTAAAAGTCAATAAATATTTTTCCAAATCTCAAGAAAATCTTTCCTCTTCTTTTAGCTATTGTATCCAAAAAAACGCAAAATAATTGTATAGACTTTTCCTTAAAGTCTATACAATTATCGGTCTACATATTATAATTATAATAACTTTCTAATTATACATTGCATATACCATTATTAACATAGCTTTTAAATGGCATACTATTTCATACTTTTATATTTATAAAAAACAAACAATATACGGAAAGGTTTTGATGATATGAAAAAATTACTATCAACTGCTTGTGTTGCTTCCCTCTGTTCTCTTATGCTTTTTTCAACCTATCATCAGAGTGAAGCCACTACTATTTTATCTAATTTAGCATCTTCCACAGTTCAACTTTTTGATGAGCCTGTGGCTTTTTCCGATGCTCCTGCCGTAGGCACTAGAGATAATACTCCGACTTGCCTCATTCCTATGGCATCTGGCGTAACAATATATTCCAATGCTCTTGCTACCATCGATGCCTCTAATGCTTGTGAAGGTTATATTATGGTAAATTATAAAGGCACTAATCCAAAAGTAAAATTGCAAATTACTGGCTCTAATGGTGTCACCTATACCTATAATCTTCATGGTGGATTTGAAACATTTCCTTTATCTTCTGGAGATGGATCCTATAAAGTTGCCGTTTACGAAAATGTAACCGGAAATCAATACTCCACCGCATTATCGAAAACCTTCAAAGTAACGATTACTAATATTTTTGGCCCTAATCTTTATCCAAATCAATATGTAGACTTTCATCTTGGTAGCCAGGTTGTTTCCCAGTCCATGCAACTTGCAGAAAGCTGTAATTCAGACCTAGAAGTTGTTACTAAGGTGTATAACTATGTTACTTCAACTATTTCTTATGACCACGCAAAGGCAGCTACAGTGCAAAGTGGCTACACTTCTAAAGTAGATGAGATTATGCTGAGTGGTACTGGTATCTGTCTTGACTATGCTGCCGTTATGGCAAGTATGCTTCGTAGCCAAAATATTCCTACCAGATTAGAGGTCGGATATGCAGGTCAGGCATATCATGCATGGATTAGCACCTATATCACTGATGTTGGATGGGTAAATGGTATTATTGAATTTGATGGAGAAAGCTGGTCACTTATGGATCCTACCTTTGCCGCTAATTCCAGTGAAACAGCTCTTAAAAACTTTATTGGTAATGGTAGTAATTATAAAACAAAATATATTTATTAATAGAATTGGGGAATTCTTATGAAAAAAACAAAATGCTTGAATCAGGAAGAAATCGCCTCCTTTTGTAGCCAGCTAGCACTTTTGCTACCCGCTGGAATTACTCCATACGAGGCAATTATTTTAATACACGAAGATACTCCTGATGTAAAAGGTAAAAAAATTTTAGAACAATTGAAAACAGCCCTGAAAAATGGGCTGTCTTTTCATGAGGCATTACAAAGTACCTCTGTTTTTCCAGAATACGTTTTATCCATGGTATTACTTGGGGAAGAATCTGGCAACCTTGATCTTGTCATCAAAAAACTAGCTGATTATTATGAACAACAGTGCTCTATATCTACATCTATAAAAAATGCCCTCACCTATCCAATCGTTATGATTTGTCTCATGCTCACAATTCTGATTGTACTCCTTACCCGTATTCTGCCAATTTTTAATCTGGTATTTTTACAACTTGGTAGCGAACTTACTGGAGTTGCTGCTCAGTTAATGACACTTGGAAATCTGATAGAATCTGCTTCTAGCATTCTTATTATCTTCTTTATTCTTATTGGTATTGCATCCTTGATTGTATACTGTGTACCAAGTATGCGCAAACTTTTCCTACATTTTATTCATACCAACCGTCTGACTCGGAATTTCTTTCTTGGTATTGCGTATGCAAGATTCGCAAGTGCTATGTCTATGATTACAGCAAGCGGCATTAATCTTTTTCGCGGACTTGCGCTTACAAAAATGTTGGTAGGAAATGAAATCGTTTCAGAAAAAATAAATCAGTGCAATGATGCAATTGCTTCCGGCGACTACCTCTATGAAGCTATGAAAAAAGCTGGAATCTTTCAAGCAAAGCATCTTCGTATGCTTCAGCTAGGGCAGCGTTCTGGTGAAATAGATACCGTTTTCACTAAGATTTCCGCATATTATGAAGACGAGACGATAACACGCATGCAACGCATTTTAAGTGCAATCGAACCAACTCTTGTCATCTTTTTCTCGTTACTGGTGGGTTTAATTCTGTTATCCGTCATTATGCCCCTCATCGGTATTATGTCAAGTATCGGATAGGAGGTCACTTATGAACCGTTTTCGCAACCATGCCACTATTTCTTTAAACCTTGTATGGAAATTTTTTTCAATATTGCTTGTTATATCTTTCTTATTCTTCTTTTTTCAAGGGGTACATGCAGTAGACCATAGCACCACTGAGGAACAAGCTAAAAGTCTGGAACAAGCTATTCGCCGTAGTGTCATACAATGCTATTCCGTAGAAGGAACTTATCCTCCAAGCCTAGATTACTTAAAGAAACATTATGGTGTTTTTTATGATTCCGACCTTTTTTATGTAGATTATACTGCTATTGGCTCCAATATTATGCCGGACATTACAATTATTCCAACGAAATCATTGAACTAGGAGGGATATTATGAAAAAGCAAACATATCAACAACATATGATCGATATTCTTTTTGTACTTTCTTTGTTTTGCGTTTTTGCTGTTTCTTCTGCTCTACTTATTCTTTTTGGTGCTGATATTTATAAAAAGACTGTACAACAAATGGAAAATAACTATAGCTCACGAACTTCTATCGCCTATATTACAGAAAAAATAAGACAATCTGATATCGAACACGCTATTAAAATCATTTCACAAGACGATACACAAATACTTATGTTAACTAATATTATAAATAATGTCCCTTATGCAACCTCTCTCTATGAATATGATGGTTATTTGTATGAGTTATTTGCAAGAACAGATTTAAAACTTCCTCTCGATGCCGGCCAACCGATTATGGGACTTCATTCACTTTCTTTTTCGCAAATAGAACCAAATATCCTTGAGATAACTTTTTCAATAGATAATGAGTCTAAACAGACAATTTATGTAAGTACACATAGTAATATGGAGGTAAAGCATGAATAAACATTCATATCGAACAAGTCTTTTTCTCATTGAGCTTGTTCTTTCCATCTTCTTTTTTATTGTTGCTACTGCAGTCTGCATGCAATTATTTGTAAATACTTATTTATTGAATCTTCAAACTCAAGAAATCAATCAAGCTCTACTATGGAGCCAAAATCTTGCTGAGCCATTTCTTGGAAATAACGGTGATTATTCCATTATAAAATCACTTTTTTCCGATAAAGACTGTATCAACGAGCTTCCTATTGAGTCTGATTCCTCTTTATTGCTCTGCTTTGACAAAGACTGGAATACAATTCACTCTCTTACAGACAGCAAATATATAATCTTTTCTACCTTTTACAATGATGAAACATTTTTTTATCAAGATATTTACATTGCAAAATCTTATGTTTCTCTTGGTTCCTTAGAATCTATTCATAGAATAACAGAACAATTATGCAATGATGATTATCATATATATCAACTTTCTTTAAAAAAGTGTAAATTCTAAAAATTATTTCATAACGGACTTTCTAGAAAGGAGTATAATAGCATGCATAATAAAACACAATTTTCCATAAATATAGGACTCCCCTCTATTCTACTTATATTTGTTATATTATGCCTTGTTTCCTTTGGCGTTCTATCGCTTGTCAGTGCAAACTCTGACCTGCAACTAAGCAAAAAAATACTAGCACGTACTACTAACTACTATGAAACCTGTAATGAAGTGGAAGAAATGCTAGCAGATGTTCAGCAACAACTATCAGACGCTTATCTGAACTGCGATTCCGAAGAGATATATTGGGATAAAATACAAACAATTCCTTGTTCTTATTCCTACAAAATTTCAGAATTACAGGAATTGCATATTTCTCTTCGTTTTATCTATCCTTCTGACCAAAATGATGTTTTATACGAAATCAAGGCATGGCAAATTATTACAGAAGATAATATCGAATACGATGAATCCCTACATGTAATCCCATAAAAAAGTGCACGCCAAACAATTCCCTAACATTAAAAAAAGAGATTGCCCAGCGGCAATCTCTAGCAAGAATTTCTGTCGAAATTCTTGTTTAACCACCACAACGTAACAGCAATTTCCTAATATTAAAAAAAGAGTATCGCGTTTTCACACGATACTCTTTCTAATCCTATTCTTCTGAAGTTTCTACTACCTCTACTGTATCCTGTGTTTCTTCAAATGCTTCCTCTTCTTCAATGAAATCTACTTCTTCATCAAAATCTAAGTCATCATCCATATTCATATCACAGTCTAACTTTACATTGCGGTATCTCTTCATACCAGTACCAGCTGGAATCAACTTACCAATTAATACATTTTCTTTTAGACCAATTAATGGGTCAACCTTACCCTTAATTGCTGCTTCTGTAAGAACCTTAGTTGTTTCCTGGAATGATGCAGCAGACAAGAAGGAGTTCGTTGCAAGAGCAGCCTTAGTAATACCAAGAATAACGTCCTTAGCTTCTGCTGGCTGTTTTCCTTCTGCAAGAAGCTTTTCATTTACATCATCAAGCTCAAGTCTGTCAACAAGAGTTCCTGGAAGTAAATCACTATCACCACTTGTCTCAATACGTCTCTTCTTTAACATCTGACGTACGATAACTTCAATATGCTTATCTGCAATGTCTACACCCTGAAGACGGTAAACTCTCTGAACCTCACGAAGCAAATAATCCTGAACAGCACCAATCTTCTTGATTTCCAATAAGTCATGTGGATTGATACTACCTTCGGTAAGCTCATCACCAGCTTCCAAAACAGCCCCATCCATAACCTTAATTCTAGAACCATAAGGAATGAGATATGTCTTCTCATTTATACCATCAGATACGATAACTTCACGTTTCTTCTTCGTATCCTTAATCGTAGCAGTACCACCAATTTCAGCAATAATTGCAAGTCCCTTAGGCTTTCTTGCCTCGAAAAGCTCCTCAACTCGAGGAAGACCCTGTGTAATATCGTCACCGGCTACACCTCCAGTATGGAATGTACGCATGGTCAACTGTGTACCAGGTTCACCAATTGACTGAGCTGCAATAATACCTACTGCTTCACCAATCTGAACAGCCTCACCTGTTGCCATATTAGCACCGTAACACTTTGCACAGATACCAACATGAGATCTACAAGAAAGAATATTTCTAATCTTAACTTTTTCGATTGGCTCACCATTCTTATCAACACCTGCGCTCATAATCTTAGCCGCACGGCTAGGAGTAATCATATGATTCTTCTTAACCAGAACATTACCATCTCTATCAAGAATATCCTCACAAGAATATCTTCCTGTGATACGATCCTTTAATCCTTCAATTGTTTCCTTACCTTCCATGAATGCAGCAACTTCCATTCCTGGAATAAAGTCCTTGCCTTCGCAACAATCAATTTCACGAATAATCAAATCTTGACAAACGTCAACCATTCGTCTGGTCAAGTAACCAGAGTCAGCCGTACGAAGCGCTGTATCGGAAAGACCCTTACGAGCACCATGCGCAGACATAAAGTACTCCAATACGTCAAGTCCTTCACGGAAGTTTGACTTAATTGGCAACTCAATGGTACGACCTGTTGTATCAGCCATCAAACCACGCATACCTGCAAGCTGCTTAATCTGCTGGTTAGAACCACGGGCACCAGAATCAGCCATCATAAAGATATTATTGTACTTATCCAAACCACTAAGAAGTGTCTGTGTTAACTTATCATCTGTTTCCTTCCAAGTCTCAACAACAGCCTTATAACGTTCTTCCTCTGTCATAAGACCACGACGGAAGTTTACTGTAATACGGTCAACGGTTGCCTGCGCTTCATCAAGCATCTGCTGCTTTTCAGCAGGTACAGTCATATCAGAAATGGATACAGTCATAGCAGCTCTTGTAGAGTACTTGTACCCCATAGCCTTAATGCTATCTAATACTTCTGCTGTCTTTGTTGCGCCATGAATATTAATAACCTTTTCCAGAATCTGCTTTAATCCCTTCTTTCCAACATGGAAATCAACCTCAAGCAACAACTCGTTTTCTGGAACAGTTCTATCAACAAACTCTAAATCCTGTGGAAGAATCTCATTGAAGATAAATCTTCCTAAAGTAGATTCAACAATACCAACCTTAACTTCGCCATCAGCCATTGTCTTAGAAACTCTTACCTTGATTCTAGAGTGAAGTGTACATTCTCCATTCTCATAAGCAAGGATTGCTTCATTAATGTTTCTGAAGCACATACCCTCACCAACAGCACCAGGTCTTTCCTGTGTTAAATAGTAAATACCAAGTACCATATCCTGTGAAGGAACGGCTACCGGACCACCATCAGAAGGCTTCAATAAGTTGTTTGGTGAAAGAAGAAGGAAACGACACTCAGCCTGTGCTTCTACTGATAATGGAAGATGCACAGCCATCTGGTCACCGTCGAAGTCCGCATTAAACGCTGTACATACTAACGGATGAAGCTTAATAGCCTTACCTTCAACAAGAATCGGTTCAAATGCCTGAATACCAAGTCTATGAAGTGTCGGTGCTCGGTTCAACATAACCGGATGCTCCTTAATTACTTCTTCCAACACATCCCACACCTGAGAATCTAACTTTTCAACAAGTTTCTTTGCATGCTTAATATTCTGTGAAATCTGTCTTGCAACAAGCTCTTTCATAACAAATGGTTTGAAAAGCTCGATTGCCATTTCTTTTGGCAAACCACACTGATAAATCTTAAGTTCCGGTCCAACGACAATAACGGAACGTCCAGAATAGTCTACACGCTTTCCTAATAAGTTCTGACGGAAACGTCCTGATTTACCCTTAAGCATATCCGAAAGAGACTTCAATGCTCTGTTACCAGGTCCTGTAACTGGACGACCACGTCTACCATTATCAATTAAAGCATCAACCGCTTCCTGAAGCATTCTCTTTTCGTTGCGCACGATAATATCTGGCGCACCTAATTCAAGAAGTCTCTTCAAACGATTATTTCTGTTAATAATTCTTCTATATAAGTCATTCAAGTCAGATGTTGCAAAACGTCCACCATCTAACTGAACCATAGGACGTAAATCTGGTGGAATAACAGGAACTGCATCCATAATCATCCACTCAGGTCTGTTTCCTGAATTTCTAAAGGATTCTACAACCTCAAGCTTCTTTACAATCTTTGCACGCTTCTGTCCCTTAGTATTCTCGTTTCTTAATTCTGCCATTAAGTCTTCGCATTCTTTTTCAAGATCGATTGCCTCAAGCAATTCCTTAATAGCCTCTGCGCCCATTCCTACGCGGAACTTATTGCCCCATTTTTCTCTACCATCCTGATATTCCTTTTCAGACAGAACCTGCTTGTATTCAAAGTCTGTCTCCATAGGATCAAGCACGATATATGAAGCAAAATATAATACCTTTTCCAATACTCTAGGAGTAAGGTCAAGGATTAAGCCCATACGGCTTGGAATACCCTTAAAATACCAAATATGAGACACTGGGGCAGCAAGCTCAATGTGCCCCATACGTTCTCTTCTTACGCTTGATTTTGTAACCTCAACACCACAACGGTCACAGATTACACCTTTATATCTAATCTTCTTGTATTTACCACAGTGACATTCCCAATCCTTGCTAGGTCCAAAGATTTTTTCACAATAAAGACCATCACGTTCTGGCTTCAGAGTTCTGTAGTTAATGGTTTCCGGCTTTGTAACTTCGCCCTTAGACCACTCTCTGATTTTCTCTGGGGATGCTAAACCAATCTTAATCGCATCAAAGGATATAGACTGGCATGATTCATTTTTATTCTCAGTCATTTTGGCTCTCCTTCCAATTTATACTGTATTGGTAACTATTCAGAACCTCATTCGCAAAATCACAGTTAAACTAATGTCCTTTTGCTCATGTGATTACTCATCGAAAGAATCTACATCATCGAAATCATCCGCAAAATCTTCTTCAAAGCTTTCGTCTTCTTCCTCTACGCTAACAAACTCGCCGCTTTCAGAGTCAATCTCCTGCTTCTGATATCCATCAAAGGATTCTTTGTTGTAATCATACTTATTGTCGCCTTCCATTTCAACACGGAAATCTGTCTCACTATAATCAACAGATTCCATAATCTCAACTTCGTTGCGCTCCTCATCATAAACCTTAATATCAAGGCCTAATGACTGTAATTCCTTCAATAATACCTTAAAGGACTCAGGAATACCTGCTTCAGGGATATTTTCACCCTTAATAATTGCTTCATAAGTCTTAACACGACCAACAACATCGTCAGACTTAACAGTAAGGATTTCCTGTAAGGTGTATGCTGCACCGTAAGCCTCAAGTGCCCAAACTTCCATTTCTCCGAAACGCTGACCACCGAACTGTGCCTTACCACCTAATGGCTGTTGTGTAACGAGTGAGTACGGTCCAGTTGAACGTGCATGAATCTTATCATCAACTAAGTGATGTAATTTCAAATAATGCATGTGACCGATTGTTACAGGGCTATCGAAATATTCACCTGTTCTACCGTCTCTTAATCTTACCTTACCATCCTTAGAAATTGGAACACCCTTCCAAAGCTTTCTGTGTTCTCTATTCTCAGATAAATACTCTAATACTTCCGGAAGTAACTCTTCCTTATGCTTAGCTTCGAACTCATCCCATTCAAGATTTACATAGTCATTTGCTAAATCTAAAGTATCCATAATATCTTTTTCGTTTGCACCATCGAATACTGGTGTAGCAACGTTAAAGCCTAATGCCTTTGCAGCGAGGGAAAGATGTATTTCAAGTACCTGTCCGATGTTCATACGTGAAGGTACACCCAATGGATTTAATACGATATCCAGAGGACGTCCATTTGGCAGATATGGCATATCTTCTACCGGGAGTACTCGGGAAACGACACCCTTGTTACCATGACGACCAGCCATCTTATCACCAACGGAAATCTTTCTCTTCTGTGCAATATAAATACGCACTGCCTGATTTACACCTGGAGCAAGTTCTGTATCACCATTTGCTCTAGAGAATACCTTAGCATCTACTACAACACCATATTCACCATGAGGAACCTTTAATGAAGTATCTCTTACTTCTCTTGCCTTCTCACCAAAGATTGCACGAAGAAGTCTCTCTTCTGCAGTAAGTTCTGTTTCCCCCTTTGGAGTAACCTTACCAACTAAGATATCACCGGCACGAACCTCTGCACCAATACGGATAATTCCTCTTTCATCAAGATCTTTTAATGCATCATCACCAACACCTGGAACATCTCTTGTAATCTCTTCTGGTCCAAGTTTAGTATCTCTTGCATCTGTTTCATATTCTTCAATATGGATAGATGTGTAAACATCTTCCTGTACTAATCTTTCACTTAAAAGAACCGCATCCTCGTAGTTATAACCTTCCCAAGTCATGAATCCGATTAATGGATTCTTACCAAGAGCTAACTCACCACCACTAGTAGAAGGACCGTCTGCAATAACCTGACCTGCTTCTACATGGTCACCCTTAAATACGATTGGTCTCTGGCTATAACAGTTAGACTGATTACTTCTTGTAAACTTATAAAGCTTAAACTCTGCCTTTTCTCCATCGTCATATGTCATCTTTATTAAGTTAGAAGATACATATGTGATTGTACCTGCTTTCTTTGCAACAACACAAACACCAGAGTCAACTGCTGTCTTAACACCCATTCCTGTTTCTACAACCGGAGCTTCTGTAAACAAAAGAGGAACTGCCTGACGCTGCATGTTAGATCCCATCAGCGCACGGTTTGCGTCGTCGTTCTGAAGAAATGGAATGGAAGCTGTAGCAACAGAGAATACCATCTTAGGAGACACGTCCATATAATCAAACATTGTCTTTGGATATTCCTGTGTTTCATCAAGATAACGACCAGATACGGAATTACGAACAAAATATCCGTTCTCATCCAATGCTTCGTTAGCCTGAGCCACGTGATAATTATCCTCTTCATCCGCAGTCATATATACTACTTCATCTGTAACACGAGGATTCTTTGGATCTGTCTTATCAATCTTTCTATATGGAGCTTCAATAAATCCATAGTCATTAATTCTTGCATAAGAAGCAAGAGAGTTAATCAAACCGATGTTAGGACCTTCAGGAGTCTCAATCGGACACATTCTTCCATAGTGAGAATAGTGAACGTCTCGAACCTCGAATCCGGCACGGTCTCTTGACAAACCACCAGGTCCTAATGCAGATAAACGTCTCTTGTGAGTTAACTCACTAAGAGGATTGTTCTGATCCATGAACTGTGATAACTGTGAAGAACCGAAGAACTCTTTAATAGCAGCCTGTACCGGTTTAATATTAATAAGCACCTGTGGTGAAACATCATCAGAATCATGAGTTGTCATTCTTTCACGAACAACACGCTCCATTCTTGATAAACCAATACGATACTGGTTCTGTAATAATTCACCTACTGCTCTGATACGTCTGTTTCCAAGATGATCAATATCATCACTGTTTCCAAGACCGTACTCAAGATGCATATTATAGTTAATAGAAGCTAAAATATCTTCCTTAGTAATATGTTTTGGAATTAATTCATTTACATTTCTCTGAATCGCATCTGCTAATTCTTCAGGATTCTCAGAGTACTCTTCCAAAATCTGACGAAGTACAGGGAAATATACCTGTTCTGTAATGCCAAGTGCTTTAGGATCACAATCTACAAAGTTTGTAATATCTACCATCATATTAGACAGTACCTTTGCAATTTTTTCCTCTGTCTGAATCCATACAAAAGGAACAGCAGCGTTCTGAATTGCATCTGCCATCTCAACGGTAACATTATCACCCTTCTGACCAAGTACTTCACCTGTGAATGGATCTACTACATCCTCAGCCAGAACCGCATTACGAATTCTATTCTTTAATGCAAGCTTCTTATTAAACTTATAACGACCAACCTTAGCAAGGTCATATCTTCTAGCATCGAAGAACATCGCTGTAATAAGATTCTCTGCACTATCTAAACTGAAAGGCTCACCAGGACGAATCTTACTATATAATTCCTTTAAACCTTCCTGGTAATTTTCAGAAGTATCCTTTGTAAAAGATGCATGAATCTTTGGTTCATCACCAAACAATTCAAGAATCTCTTCATTTGTACCAACACCAAGTGCTCTAATAAACACAGTAATTGGCACCTTTCTAGTTCTATCTACACGCACATAAAAAACATCGTTAGAATCCGTTTCATACTCTAACCATGCACCACGATTAGGAATTACCGTAGAAGAAAACAGTCTCTTACCAATCTTATCATGTGCAATTCCATAATAAATACCAGGTGAACGTACCAACTGACTGACAATAACACGCTCAGCACCATTAATAACGAAGGTACCCGTTTCAGTCATCAATGGGAAATTACCCATAAAAATCTCATGTTCACTAATCTCTTCTTTTTCCTTGTTATGAAGACGAACTTTGATTTTTAAGGGGGCTTCATAAGTTAAATCTCTTTCTTTGCACTCTTCAATGGTGTGCTTGATTTCGTTCTCTGCTAAAACGTAATCAACAAATTCCAGACTTAAACGTCCACTATAGTCGGTAATTGGAGAGATATCTGCCAATGCTTCCTGTAATCCCTCATCAAGGAACCATTGATAAGAAGCCTTCTGCACCTCAATCAGGTTAGGCATTTCCAAAACCTCTTTTTGTCTTGAATAGCTCATACGCATCGTCTTACCGGCGGTAACTGGACGTATTCTGTTCTTTTCCATGACATTTCACCCCGTTCTTCCATGATATATATCTTGTAACCATTCAGTAACTTCATAGTTACGAATAAAAACCCATTCTTATTTACTTTATAATGGGATTTTTAGCACAATTTAACACAATAGCGCAAACTACATGATAACACAAGTATTTTATTAAGTCAATAAGCATTTTTAGTTTTTTCAATAGAGTTTATCTAATATCAAAAAAGACCGGAATAAAATTCCGGTCTTTAAAAATCTGGCTTAAATTACTTAAGAGTAACCTTTGCACCAACTTCTTCAAGCTTAGCCTTGATTTCATCAGCTTCTGCCTTAGAAGCAGCTTCCTTAAGAATCTTAGGAGCGTTATCAACTAAGTCCTTAGCTTCCTTTAAGCCAAGACCTGTTGCTTCACGAACAACCTTGATAACCTTAACCTTTTCAGCACCAACTTCTGTTAATTCAACGTCGAACTCTGTCTTTTCTTCTGCTGCTTCTGCTGCACCACCTGCTGCTGCAACTACAACGCCTGCTGCTGCGGATACACCGAACTCTTCTTCACAAGCTTTTACTAAATCATTTAATTCTAATACTGTTAACTCTTTAATAGCTTCAATAAATTCTGCTGTTGTTAATTTTGCCATTTTTATTTACCTCCATAGTTTAATTTCTTTTTCTTTTAATAAGTTTCTTCCTTACGGATTATTCTGCTGTTGCTTCTTCTGCTGCAGGAGCTGCTGCTTCACATGCGTCAGCGCCACCCTTTTCTGCAATCTGATTAAGCACACGAGCGAAGTTTGTAATAGGAGACTGAATGCTTCCAAGGAACTTGGAAAGTAATTCTTCTCTTGAAGGAATGTTTGCGATTTCAGCCATTCCCTTAGCGTCATAAACGACACCTTCTACAACACCTGCCTTGATTTCAAGTGCCTTACATCCCTTAGCAAACTTTGCTAAAACTCTTGCTGGAGCAGTTGCATCATCCTTGCTGATAGCAATTGCATTTGTACCTTCAAGGCTTGCTGTTAAGCCTTCAAACTCAGTACCAGCGAATGCACGTGTCATCATTGTGTTCTTGTAAACCTTGTAAACAACACCTGCTTCACGAAGCTGCTTACGAAGATCTGTGTCTTCTGCTACTGTAATTCCACGATAGTCAACAACAACAACAGACGCAGCATCCTTAATGTGAGCAGAAATTTCTTCTACTATAGGCTGTTTTAATTCGATCTTTGCCATTTTCTTACCTCCTTATAGATTCTATTGGATCTGAACTTACATCCATATCCTGCCGAATTGGAGTTCTATATGGTAATAAAAAAGTGATTGCCACTATGTTACAGCACTTTCCTACGATATAAAAAACTCTGCCTTCAGGAAGACAGAGAAATAGAATCATAATCAATAAAACTCTTCTTCCTCGGTAGGCGATACACTTACGCTTTGATTTCTCTCAGCACCTACTGTCTTCGGCACGGTTCGATAAACCTTTGATATAATATCACAATCTATTCTTTTGTGTCAACAGTATTTTTTATGTTTTTACACTTTTCTCACTCTTTTTCTAGCCAAAGTTTACATAACCATTTTCATCTATCATTATATTAGGCGATATACCTCTCATATAATTTAACACACCCTGCTTCTCCATGCCTTCCAATAGTCTTGTTCTACTATCTTCCTGCTTGCATGGCATAAACTTCAACGTATGTAATTCCTTTTCCTTCAACACCACTTCAACCACACAGGAATTTTGTGTCTTTGAGTTAAACCAAAAATTTCCCAAACTATAAACAATCGGCACACCCATTACACTATCTATTTTTTGCAAACAATGCGGGTGATCTCCTATAATCAAATCAACCCCTGCCTGTGCATAAATAGGAGCCTGTTCCTCCTGAAGCCAATCAATTTCTTCCTTAAGTTCTGTTCCCCAATGGATATAGAGAATTGTATAGTCGCAACTTTCTTCCATTTGTTCTATTACCTGTAACAGATTTTTTGTATCCATGCATCGTAACACTCCCGGAGTTGTAGCCGTTGCTTCTTTCGTATCCGGCGTTCCATTTCTCTCTATCTGCGTTGCACTGATTATCCCTATCTTCATCCCATTTGCAATCAGATAAACTGGTTTCATAGCTTCTTCCAAATTCTCACCCGCTCCGGTATAAGCTATTCCTGCATTTTCTAATGTATCAAGAGTATCCAACAGCGAAATCTCACCATAATCATACATATGATTATTCGCTACCGACACCATATCAACTCCTATTTCCTGTAGCAAACTAACTCTTTCTGGATTTGCACGAAATGTAAATTGTTTTCCTCCTGTTGGAGTTCCTCGATTCGTAAAAGTAAATTCATTATTCAGCATAAAAACATCTGCCGAACGCATGACATTTAAAAGTTCTGGCGAAAACGCCTCCTCTACATCACCACCTCTATTAAGTAAATTTGCCATCACTGCATAATGTTCATCCAATAGCACATCTCCAGCAAACAAAAGTTTTATCTCTTCCTGTTCTTTACATTCTACTACAATTGCTTTTTCACCTGCTGCAAGTGCGCTTTGTAACAAAACTTCGTCATGTTTTAAACTTCCAACTTCTCCATTATGTGACTCAGTTTCACTCACAAAAATATTCTGAAAAGAAGAAAATATATCATCAAAAATCACCATCTGAATCCCTTTATCTGATTCTCCACTTCGATTATTCATTCCCATAACAGCGACATAAATCAGCATTCCAATTATTCCAACGCTTAACACAATTGCCAGCACACAAAAAAACAACCTGATTTTCTTTATTTCCCTTCTCGTGTCCCTTTCTTTCTTCATACCCTCTTATCCTACATGTCATATCCTATAAAACATATCTCTCATATACATATAATTTATGTGCAAAAAGACCCCGGTATAACCGAGGTCTCAATATCATAGATTAGAACTTTGCAACACTAACCTTTACTCCAGGTCCCATTGTTGATGTAAGTGTAATACTCTTTAAGTACTGTCCCTTTAATGTTGAAGGCTTAGCCTTAACAATAGCCTCTAAAAGAGCATTGATATTCTGTCCTAACTGCTCTTCTGTGAAAGAAGCCTTTCCTACTGGACAGTGAATAATGTTTGTCTTATCAAGTCTGTATTCAATCTTACCAGCCTTGATATCATTGATAGCCTTTGTAACATCCATTGTTACTGTACCAGCCTTAGGGTTTGGCATTAAGCCCTTAGGTCCTAAAACCTTACCAAGACGACCAACAACACCCATCATATCAGGTGTAGCTACTACTACGTCGAAATCTAACCAACCATCATTCTGAATCTTTGGAATGAGCTCTTCGCCACCAACGTAATCTGCACCAGCAGCCTCTGCCTCTGCTACCTTATCACCCTTAGCGAATACTAAAACCTTAACTGTCTTACCTGTACCGTTTGGAAGTACTACAGCACCACGGATCTGCTGATCAGCATGACGTCCGTCACAGCCTGTTCTGATGTGAAGTTCTACTGTCTCATCGAACTTTGCAGTTGCAGTCTTCTTAACTAAAGATACAGCTTCTTCGATTTCATAAAAAGTTGCGCGATCAACTAACTTCGCGGACTCATTATATTTCTTACCATGTTTCATTCTTCTTTACCTCCGCTTATTCTTCTACTGTGATACCCATACTTCTTGCTGTACCTGCGATCATGCTCATAGCAGCCTCAAGGCTTGCTGCATTTAAGTCAGGCATCTTTAATTCAGCGATTTCCTGAATCTTAGCTTTAGAAATAGTAGCAACTTTGTTCTTATTTGGTGCTGCAGAAGCAGTCTTAAGGTTACAAGCCTTCTTTAAAAGAACAGCTGCTGGTGGAGTCTTTGTAATGAAGCTGAAACTTCTATCTGCATAAACAGTGATTACTACTGGAATGATCATACCTTCCTGATCTGCTGTTCTTGCATTAAACTGTTTTGTAAATTCAACAATGTTTACACCATGCTGACCAAGTGCTGGTCCAACTGGTGGAGCCGGTGTTGCTTTTGCGGCAGGAATCTGTAATTTAATATATCCTTCTACTTTCTTTGCCATTATAGGCACCTCCTAAAATTATTCTCAGTCTCTATTAACTGTTTTGTGGTAGTTTGGGTGGATAGCCCTCCCACGCGGACTTTTTTCTTCACAGTCCGGCTAATATTCTATTACAACTACGCATTCGTGTCAATCCTTATTTCACAATTATCATGCAAATGAAATAGGATTAAAGTTTTTTTACATCAGTAAAACTAATTTCAACAGGTGTTTCTCTACCAAACATTTCTACATTGATTGTTACTGTCTGTCTAGTTACATCAATTTTCTGAACAGTACCAACGGTATCTTTCCAAACACCTGCTGTTACTGAGATAACGTCTCCTTCTGCGAATTCCACGTCAATCTCATTACCAAAATCTAATGCTCTGAGTTCTTCCTCTGTCAGCGGCACCGGCTTACTTCCCGGTCCAACAAATCCCGTAACACCTCTTGTATTACGAACCACATACCATGCATCATTATTATCTGCATCCATGTGTAACAGAACGTATCCAGGAAAAAGTTTCTTCTGGCTACTCTTTTCAACGCCATCTTTTACTTCCACAACGTCCTGTAAAGGAACTCTGACCTCCAGAATCTCATTTTCAAGATGTCTGTTCTCAATTGCCTTTTCAATATTGGCTTTTACCTTGTTCTCATAGCCTGAATAGGTATGAACAACATACCAACCCATACCCAAACCACTCTTATTGTCACTTAAAGCAACTCTGCTACGTGGCTCGTTATCAACTGGTTCTTCTTCAATCTGTTCTACAACCTCTTCAGTTTCTACAATTTCCTCAACCACTTCTTCAGGTTCAGGCACCGGCATCTTTGGAGAAATCGGTTCCCATTCCTTCATCATTGGCTCAATAATTTTCTTGGCTACTGCCTTGCGTTCCTTTTTTTCTTCCATACTATTCATCCTCACTCTTATAATGCAGTCAAGAAGTTAATTCCATACTGGATAAGAGTATCCAGAAAAGTAATGATAAGGCCCACCACAATTGAAATACTGAGAACAGCCACTGACTGCTTTAACAAGTCATTCTTATCTGGCCAGATAATCTTGCCAAATTCTGTTTTGATGTTTTTCCATGCACTTGTCTTTGGCGCATTTGTCTTTGCTGAATCTCCCATAGCATGCCTCCTGTAGATCCTTTACCGATTATTTTGTTTCTTTGTGTAATGTGTGAGTCTTACAGAATCTACAATATTTCTTGATTTCCATTCTATCAGGATGGTTCTTCTTCTCCTTAGTAGTATTGTAGTTACGCTGTTTGCACTCTGTACAAGCTAATGTAATCTTTGTACGCATAATTCCACCTCCGCTAGCGTTTCTAATCTTTACCTTTGTTCTAATCCGGTCTTGCGACCATACACCATGTAAATGAGCCCTTTTGCAAAATTGGCATAAAAAAAAGACCCAATTCACATCTTGCTTAACAAATATATCATAACCATAAATGTGCGTCAACTTTTTTTTCAAAAACAATCCTTCATAACGCCCTCTAATTCTTGATTTTTCTAAGTTCTTATGGTATATTTTACTTAATAATAGGTTTACTGTACCTGTTCTGGGGAGTTACATGTCCGGGAATCCGATTTATGAAGGTAGTTTGTTCAAGAAAGGAGGGTGCGGTATGCCGATGTCTTTTACAGCATTTCAAATCTATAATCATTATCTTACCACTTATGACAATAAACGTACATCGCGCAGTCATATCCATGACCGTGATGAGTTACGGCATATTTACAGTGATATCCAGCTGAAAAATCGTTTTGCGCCACTTTATCTTACAGATCCCTCACCTCAGGCAATTGCATATGCTGTTCAACTTAAGGAAAGCGCAGAAACACTTAAACAGACGATTACAACATTTGGAAGTTCTGATCAACAAATGCTATTTTCTTCTAAAAAAGCCTACAGTAATACCCCTGAGCTTGTTGAGGTTGAATATACTGCCAATAAATCTTCTGCGCCGGAACATTTTCATCTTGAAGTAAAAGAATTTGCTTCCCCACAAATAAATACGAGCAGTTTTCTAACCTCAAACCAAATGGTATTAATGCCTCCGGATGACTATTCCTTTGACATTATCACCAACAAGCTTCATTATGAATTGCAATTTTCTATCAGTGATGGCGAAACACATGAACAGCTTCAAAACAAGCTTGCACGCTTGATTAATACTTCTGATATTGGTCTTCACGCTACCATACTAAATAACAAGGGAAGAACTGCACTTGAGATTACCTCCGACGCATATGGAATTCCAGTTCAGAGCAAGAATCATTTTGAAATCACAGATAATAATACTAGTCAAGCTAAGGGCATTGTACATTATCTTGGTTTGAATAAATCCATTCACAATGCCACGAATGCTACTTATTATTTAGACGATAAGGAACGTTCCTCTTATGCAAATACCTTTCCTGCATATGGCAATTATCGACTAACTCTGAATCCACAAAGTAAAGCACGCGATGCAGAAGTTGGTTTATACCCTGATATGGAATCACTAACTTATAATATAGAAAGCTTTGTTAACTGTTACAATCAATTCATTCACGGTGTTACTAATGATGAGAATGCAAAAGTTGCCAATAACCATCATCTTTTGGATGAAATGAAGAAACTTCTAGGGCGCCACAAAGAAAAAGTCGAAAAATATGGTATCGAAATTCAGGAAGACAATACTTTGAAATATCGTCGCGATGATAGCCTAACCAAGATGCCTGATCTTGATGACCTACAAAATTTCGGCAACCAGGTGCTTCGTAAGCTCCATTCCATCGCCCTGGATCCAATGGAGTATGTATCAAGAGCCATTTGCGCATACAGCAATCCTGCGACAAGCTATGTGAATCCGTATATGACAAGTATTTATAGTGGTATGCTGTTTAATTCATATTGTTAAAATAGTGCGTGCCAGCGCACGCACTTTGGCAAGAATTTCTGCCGAAATTCTTGTTTAATCACCTCTACGTTACAGCATTTTCCTAATATACAAGAACCGCTGGTAGTTTACTCAACTATCAGCGGTCTTATTTTTCCTTGTTACTAATTATTCAATTCTTCCTGTACCATGTTCAAGGCTGCTCGAATCACTTTATCCATGTCATAATATTTATACTGTCCCAATCTTCCACCAAACAGAACATTTGTCTCTTTCTTTGCAAGCTCTGCATAAGCTTCGTAAAGGTTCATGTTTTTCTCATCATTTACCGGATAATAAGGTTCCTCGCCTTTTTCCCAATCCTGTGGATATTCTCTTGTAATCACCGTATCAGGCTGCTTGCCAAACTCAAAATGCTTATGCTCAATAATGCGGGTATAAGGCACTTCTCGTTCCGTATAATTCACTACTGCATTCCCCTGATAGTTCTCCTCTCCTTCCAAAACTTCTGTTTCAAACCGAAGAGAACGGTATGCCAGTTCACCTAACTGATAATGATAGAACTTATCAATCATACCAGTATATAATACCTTTTCAAAGGTATGTTCTCCATCTGCCGTTTCAAATAATCCTGTCTGCTCATTTTTCCGGCAATAATCCTCATAAGTTGTATTAAGTTTCACGGTAATTCCATCTAGAAGCTTTTCTACCAGACTAGTGTAGCCCCCTTTCGGAATCCCTTGATACGGGTCATTAAAATAGTTATTATCATAAACAAATCGCACTGGAAGTCGCTTAATAATAAACGCCGGTAGCTCCTTGCAGTCTCTGCCCCACTGTTTTTCCGTATATCCTTTTACCAGCTTCTCATAAATATCTGTTCCTACTAAAGATAGTGCCTGTTCTTCCAAATTCTGCGGCTCTGTAATATTAAGTTTAGCAATCTGTTCCTGAATCTTTTCCTTTGCTTCCTTGGGTGTCTTAATATTCCACATCTTTGCAAAAGTATTCATATTAAAAGGAAGGTTATACAGTTCATCCTTATAGCTAGCAACTGGTGAATTTATATAATGGTTAAACTCTGCCAATGTATTCACATAATCCCACACTTCTTTATCAGAGGTATGGAAGATATGCGCACCATACTGATGCACTTGAATCCCCTTTTCTTCCTTTGTATAAATATTTCCTGCTATGTGTTTTCTCTTCTCTATCACAAGACATTTTTTGCCTTTTTTTGTCATTTCGCTTGCAAAAACAGCCCCAAAAAGTCCTGCACCTACTACCAGATATTGATAATGCATTGTGTCATCCTCTCCCAGTCATTATTATCAATTGAATTATAAAAAAACTTTTCTCCAAATGCAAGCATTAGAATCCTGTCTCTTGTGGTTTCCAATGTCTTGCCATGTGTTCATATTCTGCTGCCTTTTCCATAAGACGTATTGTTTCATATTCATACTCATCTTTTGGAAGTGCACGAATTCTAGGAGACTTAGCATATTTACGACAACTAAGTGCTAATGCCATCAAAGCTGATGTTCCACTGCTTGCAATATCAATCTCACTCTCGCAATCAAACGCTGCTCGATAAAACCACTTTGATGCTTCCTCGTATTCTTCCTTTTTCATAAAGAAGTAACCTAACTCCATACATACCTCTGCAGAAGGCATCGTTACCTCCTCCTGAAGAGCAGTTCGCAAAATAGCAACTCCATCATCTGCCTGTCTATAGATTTTCAAAAGTACTGCTATTGTCTGTCTCGCCAATAATTCTTTGCCCTTTTGCTTCAATGCCATTAAAGTTCGTTCCAGAAATTCTCTAGCTCGGTCAAGCGCCTCTTCACTACCTGCCTTATAAAGTTCTCTCAAATACATCGTAAGCAATCGATCAGACAATGTTCCTCTTTCTTCAATTATTCTCTCAAATACAGCAAAATCTCTATTGCTATGATCCCCTTGTGGCCTATGACAAACCTCAATATCACTGTCAAATACAATCGGACTCGTATTTATCGTTTCATGAATTGGATCAATCCACGTAAATTCACGCAAACGTTTAAAAAGCTTTGGCCTTAAATCCTTAGCAAAATTCTCTGTCGGATGATTAATCTGCTCTGTCACATAAATCATCTGAACAATCTCTACTTCCGGCATAAGAACCTTTTTCAATGCCTTGAACTTTACCTTATTTTCTTCATCCAAATATTCATCAGCATCCGCAGAATAGATATAATCTCCTGTTGCTTTAGAAAAAGCAAAATTTCTCGCTGCTGCAAAATCATTTACCCATTCAAAATCATATACATATGGTGTATATTCTGCTGCAATCTCCTTCGTTCTGTCTGTGGAACCAGTATCTACAATAATAATTTCATCCATAAGCTCTTTTAGAGAATCAAGGCAATCCCGCAACACTGCTTCCTCATTTTTTACAATCATACACAAACTAAATCTCATTTCACAACCATACCTTTCCAGTACCTTCACACTTCCCCTTTGTCTATTTACAATCTATATTCGTAATCATGCAGTACCTTCATAATTACGTTGTAAAATCATCTTCTTATCATCTAAGAAAATGCTTAAAACCATCCTAAATAATTACAGTTTTTCTATAATAATAGTATAACTGATTTCACATAATTACTCAACATAAATGTTTTCACTTTTCACTCTTTTGAATCGAATTGTTTATTCAATTTAATTCCATCACTTTACATTTTGTGTTATCATAAGATAGATAACATATTTCGTACTTCCATAGCACAATCAAAGAAAGGTAAAAAAATGGATTACAGACAAAATTACGAAATGCTTTTAAAAACA
>JAFSCH010000048.1 GCA_017436865.1 Lachnospiraceae bacterium | reverse complement strand
GTAGAATTGCTGCAAAACTACTGCAAATTTGTAATTTAATATGGAATGATATGTAATAAAAGACACGACGGTTTTTAAAGTATTTGGTGTGATATGTAGCAAGATGGAGTTGTATGGAAAAGCATTGTTGCTAATCCCGACAATGAAGTCATTAGAGAAATAAAGCTAGGAAAATCAAGGGTTTAGAGGTGTTTTGGTGTAGTTACTACACCAAAACTACACCAACTTTTGAAAAAATGCAGATAAGGAATCCTAAGAAGAAATATCGTTAAGATTTTAAATATACACATATATATATTATATAATATAATATACTAAAATCACTTGAAAGCATTGATTTTATAGGATTTTCAAAGAAAAATACTGCATTTTTAGTGCAGTAAAACTGCAATAATAAATGCAGTATCGCTGTAAATTTATTGCATAATAGATTAAAGAGGGACTCCTTATAGTAAGGAGTCCTTTGTAATTTAATAAATCTTGAATTTGTATAAAAGTAATAAGAATTTTATAGGAAGCCGAGTTTTTTCTCGGCTTCAATTTATTGTCAGATAGTAAATACATTTAGTAATATGTATTGTTGAAATCAACAAAAAAGTAAAATTGTGTTGTTCAAATATGATATGTAAATGGGTTATATTCTTTGTGTAAGAAATTTTGTCAAAGAAAAGGAGAACATAAGGTGAATACAGATAAAATTTATGCAGAAGCACTTGCAAATGAATATGCACCAAAAAAAACTTCAAAGGTTGTGGCATTGAGAAAATTGGATAGAAAGGCAAAATTACCAGCGAATATATTTGCGTATTCTTTTGGGATAATAACTGCATTAATCGCAGGTTTTGGAATGTGTCTTTCTATGGGAGTGATTGGCACTGGTATGACAATGGCTGTGTATGGTATCATTATTGGAATCATTGGATTTATGTGTATGGGAATAAATTATATAATTTATCGAAAGATGCTACAAAAAGGTAAAGAGAAATATGCTTTTGAGATTATGGAGTTAGCAAAGCAGATTGTAGAAGAATAAGATTAAGAAAAATCAAGGTGAAGGTGTGAATAAATCAGAGAGTAAATATTTTAATACTGCGGTTCGAATGGATGAAGCATTGATGTCTCTATTAGAAAAAAAGGATTTTTCGTATATCACAGTAAAGGAAATTTGTGAAGTGGCACAGGTAAATCGTTCCACTTTTTATCTACACTATGAGAATACAAGTGATTTGCTAGATGAGACACTAGAATATGCCAATGAAAAATTTTTAAATAATTTTAAGACGAATACAGCTCAAATTATGAGTAAAATTAAGACAGGAACTTTGGATGAACTTATATTTATTACACCAGAATATCTTAATCCATATTTAAATTTCATAAAAGAGAATAGACAGTTGTTTATACTTGCATCAAAATATCCTAAACTGTTTCATGCACAGATAAAATATGAAAATATGTACTTGTATATATTTGAGCCGATATTTGAAAGATTTTCGTTAGAAAAGCATGAAAGAAAATATATGTTAGCTTTCTATGTATATGGAATTATGGGTATTGTAATGGAATGGTTGAAAGAAGATTGTGTAACGGAAGTAGAAATTGTCTCTAATATGATTTCAAAATTTATATTTGAAAAGTATAATTTTAGTAAAGGAGAAAAATAGTATGTCAGAATATCGTTTAAAAACAGGAAAAATTGAAGAAAAAGTAGTAGGAGCATATAAAAAGATAGAGGATAAATTTGTAGAAAAATTTCTTAATGAAGATGGCTCTTTAAAAACAGGGGGAATGGCAGAAAAAGCAACCTCAGCGTATCAGAAAATTGAAGATGGAGTAGTAGGAGCATATCAAAAGGTAGAAGATGCTTTTGTAGATACATTTCTTGAAAAAGTAGAAGAAAGCAAAGATGAAAAGAATACGGAAGAATAGAATAAGAATTTGTGTTGTTTAGGATGCTATAAAGTATTTAAAGTCTAATTTGTAGAAATTGATATTTAGAAGATGATAGTTTTAAGACTATCATCTTTTTTTGTTAAGAAATTACAACCAAATAAAGAAGAAAAAGTATTGACAAAAAGTGAAGTGTGAACTATAATATAATTACAACCAAACAAAGAAGTAGTTTTAAAAGAAAGGAGACAAATTGATATGAAAGTTTTAAAATTTTATATGAATCGTGGTATTCCACAAACAGTAACCATTGAGGAGATATTAGGGTATCCATACGAGGAGAAAAATCAGCCACGCATTGCAAGTATATCAATAAGAAGAATGGATAAATGTGATGCAAGGGATAGAGATGCACTATGGAGTTTCAGCAAGTTTTTAGCATTAAAAGGAAAGCCTGCGGATTATTGGTGCAATATGAATTGTTACACAAACCCATATAATTTGTATTGGACAGAATATGTTGAATATTGTGAAAAAAATTATGTTAATGTTGTTGATGATTTGCTGGAAGTAATGTTAGATGCTCATACATTTTCGGAGAGCAATTTCATAAAAGTAATTGTAAATGAAGCAAATAACGGAGATTATAATGTGGAAGATTATGCAAAACTCAAAAAGTCAAATAAGAATTTAGATAGATTCTTTGATGCGTGCATTTAGTGAGGTGAAGTTATGAGTAGCCTAATATTTACAAAAAAAGACATTTTATTTACAGATAATATAGATTCATTTCTTGATGAATTAAAAAAAGGAAAATTTATTATAGGTGCAGATATGCCAAAAGGAACTATTGAATCAATGATTTTGGAGAATGTATTTAAACTTGATGAAGATACATTAAAGATTTACAAAATACATAGCGTAAAAGATAAGCGAAATTATGAATTAGAATTTGATACTTGTGTATCATTCTATGGAAAAGGGGTAGAGGATATTATGTTATTCTATATTCAAGTTATGATATTAAATAGATATGATGTTTTTTTCATTGATAACTATGGAAATGTTGATAAAAGACCAGAGTTTATAAAAAGCTTAGAGGGATATAAAAGGATAGATTTTAAGGCTTAGGTGCTTGATTACAAATTATTTATATATCCGAAAATGGCAAGGGCGTAGTGCATTTTACCCTTGCTCTTTTCGGGTGTATAAATATAATTGCAATCGCACATAAGCAATAACTTGATTTTGTAAAATGGATTGTCTACAATATATTTGTAGGATATTTTATATCGGATTACTCCGATTATCAGTATAGAGTTTCATAAGTGATTTGAATAACAAGACAGATTTTATATTGTGTAGGTGTTTGTATGTGTAGGAAAACAGAATATTGTATTTAATGAAAAGATGATGTGGAAGTGTCTGCATTGTCTTTTTTGTTGCCAAAATGAAAGGGGAGAAGAAGGAAGAATGCAGGCAACAATCATTTCGGTAGCGGTTATACCTACGGTTTTCGTAGGTGTAACCAGCTAACGCATATTATGGCGGAGAAATGTGTTGGATAAACATTTCTTGACTTGGTCGGGCTTTAGTCTTTAAGCCAGCCTTAAAATAAGATAAAGACGAATATCCAAACTTACCAAATTGGAAAAGCATATAGAAAAGGGGGTGATAGATTTGGCGAGAAAACCAACACTAAAATTTCAGCTTAGGGAAGAACTTGCAAAAATGAAAGATGCAGGATATGGAAGAAGTAAACATAAAGATAAGGAACTGACACGAATTGAGCGAGCAAAGATGAAGCAACAAGGGATTCCTTATGAGGAGTGTTTAAGAGTAGATTATTCAAAGGATTATATTTATGTGAGTACAACATTTGATGTATATAGTAGGCAGGTAGGATATTTTGCAGACTGGATAGCAGAGGAAAAAGGGTTAAAGAAAATTAGTATAGATGAATCAAAGCAATATATACAAGAATATATAGAGCATTTGGAAAGAGATAAGGAAATGTCTGCGTGGAGTATAAACCTTGCTTTATCGGCAATTTGCAAAGCTACACACGAATATATGATTGACTATGAACATCCCAAAAGAAGCATAGCAAATTTGAAAAGAGGTGTTGGAGAAAAACAACACGATGAACTAAATAAAGTAAGAGCAAAAGAGAGTCTTGAAGCAAACAGACTTTTAGGACTTCGCAGATCCCAGTTAGAAAAATTAAAGGCTGGAGATATTAAAGAAGTTGAAGTGAATGGAAGAAAAATAGTTGTAGTAGAAACCATTGGAAAAGGAAAGAAATTAAATCAACAGATTTTTTACCAGTCTGACGAAATGCAAGCAGTATTGAATCTGAAAAAAGGAAAGGCTGATACAGATAGAGTTTTTAATAAGGAAGAATTTTCTTATGATGCAGACTATCATTATATGAGAGAACTGCGTTGTAAAGAGGTATATAATAGAACTGTTGCAGATATGAAAGAAAATCCTGAACGCAGAGCCTTTTATCAGTCAGAGATACGCAGACTATTCAAAGAAACTGGAAGAAGGGTTAGAGAAGATATGGATAAGCCTGTTTATGCAAGAGGAGAGAATAGAAAACGATTGCTTGAAGCTGGGCGTTCCATAGAATTTGATAGAACTGCATTGCTTTTTTGTAGTGTGACAGTAACATCTCATTGGAGAAGTTCTGTAACGCTTGCTCATTATGTTGGAAAATAAAGTTTACATAACTTGATTTTGAAAAATATATTGTATACAATGTACATAGATGATAAAACAATCATCTTTTCATTTAAGTATAGATAGTTTGGATATGACATCCAGCAAAAGTTAAGATTTTCTGTCGGTAAATACTGACAGACTGAAAACCTACACATAATAAAAGAGTCCGTCCCTAAAAATAAGGGGTGGACTCTTTTGTCTACTCTGGAATATCAAAAGCATACATAGGTTTTAAAACTTCTTTACAAGCATTGGTAAAGTCGGGATTTCCCATAAGTTCAAAGGCTTTCTTTATGCTTTCAACAAAATTGTGGTAAGCATCAACTTTAGTATTATCATAGTTGAAAAATTTGGAGAAAGTTTTTTTGCTTGGATTGTCCTGCTTTACACAGTAGCGTTTATAGGTCAGATATAGCATTTTGGGGAGGTCATTTTCTGCACATAAGATGTCAAGCTGACTTTGTAAGGTTGTAAGGTCTTGTGTTTCAAATTCTTTCTTTGTCATAATGGCTCTTAATTCGGAGAAGGTCATTTTTTCAGAGGAAGGGATTGCCCCTAGACGCTTTGGAACGGTATAAAATTGTTCGGCAGTCATTCCTTTGAGTTCAAAGGTTTTTTGTAGTATTTCTTCATAGGTATAAAACTTTGTACCGACACGAATCATAAGCTGGTCATAACAGCGTTCAATCTCCAAACACTTTGTAATGAATGAGTTTTTAGACATACCGCTTAATACAACCGCCATATCTTCAGGAATTTCCATAGTAATTTCAAATAAGAAATATGCGTTCCAAAAGTCTTGTGATAGCATTAGTTTGTTAGTACCTCTTGCATTGCCTAACACTTCTTTTTTGCTACTGTTCTTAGAATCAAGGGTAGCAAGTTTATCTATGATTTCTTTTTGTTGTTCTACTGGATAAGGATTTCCTGCAATATCACACATACTGTATTCACTTACACGAGATTCTTTAGAATTGTCAATTACACATATTACCTTCTCGTTTTTTAAGCATCTTTCGTATACATCTACGATTTCCTCTATACTATCGCCTAATACATGAATATCAGCAACATAGATACAACCAATGTTATACGATTCGATTATCCAATGTAATCGAGTTCTGTTTTTGGTGTGACTTGACATAACATCACAATAGATATTTGCGTTTTCGTCTATCTCCTTTTTATCAAGTCCATTTGATTCCAGTCTTATATCTTTGAAGAAACTGGCGTGTAGATTGTCGGTGTTATCACCTTCGGCTTCCTGCACTTGTGGAAGTGCAGATATTAAGGTTTTGTAAGTAGCAGTATTCTGCAACCAGTTTTGAAAGCCCATTTCTTTGATAGCTTTTTTTGATGTTTTAGTTGTTATGCTTGTATATGCTGTTGGAAACATTCCTTTTGGAAAGAAAAAGAACATATTATCATCTCCTTTGTTTTTGATTGTACCTATATTATATAATATTGATTTTTAAAAGTAAAGAAAATTACAACCAAAGAAAGAAGAAAAAGCATTGACAAAATCAGAAAATGGTTATAAAATGAATTTATAAGAACCAAATAAAGAAGTAGAAATGCAAAGCAACTGCAATTCTAATTCAGTAAAAAATGAAACGAACCTTGAAAATTCAATACTTAGAGAGCATTTTTATATATTTTATTTTCTTTAATATATAAGCAAACATAAAACAGAAAGGAGAGATGTGTAATGGGAATTATTACAAATACAGTTATTAACAATAAGTATGATGAAAGTGGATTGTTAATATCTAAGGAAGAAGAAGTTACAAAAGTAAACTACAAGAAAAGCAATGATGAAGGTGAGTATATTAAGATTTATTTTGAGGAAATAGATAAGATATGTAAGTTGCCTTCGGGATGTGTGGTGTTACTGCTAGAGTTATCTAAGAGAATGAGTTATGCGAATATGGCTGATAATGAAAATTTTGGTGGTCAGATTATTCATTTAAGAAAAGATATAAGACAAAAGATATGTGATGAACTTGGTATAAAAGATAGGGCATTTTTCAGTAATCTAAAGAAGTTAAAAGACGAGGGATTTATTAAGAAGGTAAGTGATTCAACATATCAGATTAACCCTAGTGCAATCGGTAGAGGCTTATATGAATACAATACTCGTCTGAAATATGGTGGTATTAAAGATTTGAGAATGAATTATAAAATGGATGCAAAAGCAGAAACAACAGTAGAAGATGATAACTTGGTAACATATCAGTTTATTGAGAGTGAAATTAAACGCTTTGAAAGTTTGGCAAGAAAAGAAAAAGATAGATGTCTTAAAGAAGATTATGCACAAACAGCCAATGAATTTCGTAGAGAACTAGCAAAGATAAGTGAGACGGATTATAAATCGACGACAATTTATAAAAGAGAGCTTAAGAGTTTATATGATGATATAGAACTTGCAATGGATGATGTAGAGGAATATGAAGAATAATTCCTGCATCCAGTCAAATAGGAAAGGAGAACGCTTATGAAAAATTAGAAAGGAGGATATTGCGTATGGAAAAAACTGTACCGATTTGGGAAAAAAGCAATTTAACATTAGAGGAGGCAGCTGCCTATTCGGGCATCGGCATCAATAAGATAAGAACACTATCTGATAATGATAACTGTACATTTGTGTTGTGGGTAGGAACGAAAAGACTCATTAAACGCAAATTGTTTGATAGATACATAGAAAAGGCTTATTCCATTTAGTAACTGGTGTAAAAAGTGATTGATTCTTGTGGAAAGTGAATCTTATATGTGATATGCTTATCACATAGGATTCCTTTCTGCATACGAGAGAAAGGAGATACGATTATGCAGAGAAGGAAAGATAATAAAAACAGAGTTTTAAAAGAGGGCGAATCATTCAGAAAGTCAGACGGATTATATATGTACCGCTGGACTACTGGTGACGGAAAGCGACATACAGTATATGATGCAACACTTGAAGGTCTTAGAGAGAAAGAAGATAAGATTAAAAAGGATATGAGTGACGGGATTCGTGTCGGTGAAGCAAATGTAACTGTAAATGATGTGTTTGAACTTTGGAAAGATAACAAAAAAGGCTTGAAGAAGTCAACAAAAGGCAATTATATTTATATGTATGAGCAGTATGTACAAGAAGATTTAGGACTTCGTAGAATACAGACATTAAGAAAATCAGATGTTACACGATTTTATAATAGCTTGATTGATACAAGAGGTTTGGCAATCAATACAGTAGAAAGTATTCATACAGTATTGCATCAAGTATTCCAAACTGCTGTTGATGATGATTATATCAGAAAGAATCTGACAGAAGGTGTTTTGAATGAATGTAAATTGGCTCGTAACTATGAGAAACCTAAAAGACACGCTTTGACAATCAAAGAACAGTCAGCCTTTGTTGATTATCTGAAAAATAATGCTAAGTATAAGCATTGGTTACCATTGTTTACATTTTTTTTAGGAACTGGATGCAGAGTGTCAGAAGTTACTGGATTATGTTGGAAGGATGTAGACTTAAAAAATGATATGCTTATGATTTCGCAAGGATTGGTATACTATGACAGAGAGCAGAAAAAGACATATCATTATTTGTCACTTCCTAAGACAAATGCAGGAGTTCGATATATTCCAATGTTGCCCGAAGTAAAACAAGCGTTACTAGATGAAAAGGCTTATCAAGAAGAAGTAGGATTGAAGTGTAAAGCGAATATTGACGGTCGAACAGATTTTGTTTTTCTTAATCGTTTTGGTAATGTTCACAATCCGCAGACAATTAACAGAACTATCAAGCGTGTTGTATTAGCACATAATCTTGAAGAAATGGAGAAAGCAGAAAAGCAAAAGAGAGAGCCAGTATTTCTTCCCGATTTTTCGTGTCATAACCTTAGACACACTTTTGCTACAAGATTTTGTGAGAATGAAACAAACTTAAAGGTTATTCAGTCGATTTTAGGTCACAAGGATATTGCTACAACAATGGATGTATATGCAGAAGCTACAAAAGAGAAGTTGGAAGAATCCTTTGTGAATTTACAAGGTAAAATCAAGATTTCCTAGAGATTTAGTTACTACACCAACCTATACACCAATTTTACACCAACTTTTGGTGTAGGTATAAAGTGATATGTAGAGTTACATAAAAAAGGTGATTTTAGATGTCCTTTAAAATAGGGTGGTGTAGGGACATAAAGGCTTATATGAAAACCTATTCGACTTTCCCAACGATGAAGTCATTAGACAAGTAAATGGCTTAAAATCAAGGTTTGTGAGGTCTTGAGTCAGAAAACCAAACAAAAAACAAACGTTTTTGCTGATATTTAATGAGGTTTTATGAGCCTCGAATATAAATTTTAGCTCAATTAAATAGATTTTGTACAAGGACACTTTCTTAGAAAACATAAGGAAGTGTCCTTTTGTTATGGTCAAAATTGGAAAGGAGTTAATATGCAGAACGTTAAGGGTTATGAAGTGGAAAGAGAATTGTTGGATGTAAATGATTTGTGTGTGTGCCTTGGTATTGGTAAGACTACAGCATATAAATTGTTGAATAGTGAAGATTTTCCCACAGTAAGAATTGGGAGAAGAATCTATGCAAATAAGTCAGAGCTTAACAAATGGATTAAGGGTATGCAGGAAAGAAAAGGGGAAAACGGAGATGAATGACTTAAGATTTGATTATTATTATGGAACAGAAGCTGACCAGTTTTCCTTTTATCGTGTTCCTCGCTTGCTTATTAAAGATAAGCGTTTTTCTAAACTGTCAAGTGATGCAAAACTTCTGTACGGGCTTATGCTTGACCGTATGTCCCTATCTATGAAGAACCAATGGCTAGATAAGGAGAATAGAGCGTACATCATATATAGGGTGGAAGATGTAGCAGAGGATTTAGGAGTATGCAGGGAAACAGCTATAAAAATTATGGCAGAGTTGGATTATAAAAAGGGTATGGGCTTAATTGAAAAGAAAAAAATGGGGCTTGGTAAACCAGATATAATTTATGTAAAAAATTTTGTTGGAGCAGAAATGATTGAGCACAAAGAACCATCAACGCCAGTAACCATCACAGAAGTGGAAAAATTCAACTTTAAGAAATCGGAAAAAACGACTTCAAGAAGTGGAAAAAAATTGATTCAAGAGATGGAAAAAATTCACTATAGAAATTCGGATAATTCCACTTCAATAGGTGGAGAAAGTTCACCTCTGGCGGTGGAAGAAGTAGACCCTAATTATATTAATAATAATTATACAGAGAATAGTTATACCAATCCTATCTATCTTTCACAACAAGAAGATGAGAACGGAATGGATGGAAATACACAATATGCTCTCTATGAAAAAATTATTAAGGAAAACATAGAATACGATTATCTGAAGTGCCATTTAAGTAAGAAAAATGAATATGGGTGTCCTTTAAAATTCCCTCCTGTGTTATACTTATAGTATGAGTATAGTGCAGGAGGGTCTATTTTTATGTCCAGAGGTCAAAATCAAAAATTTAAGTTCCCTTATTTAATGAAAATTATGCAAGCAAAGACAGATGATCAGCATAGTCTCACTATGCCTCAGATTATGGAGGAGCTTGAAAAATATGAAGTAACAGCTGAAAGAAAAAGTATCTACGCAGACTTTCAGGATATGACTGATAAGTTTGGAATTGAAATTATCAAAGAGCAGATTGGTAGAGAAACTTTTTACCATGTAGGTTCTGTTGAATGTCAAGTAAAATTGAACACTTTTTCGCAAATTTCACGGATAGAATTGAACACTCTATTCTATCCATGATTTTTATTATTAACGTTTAGAATTGAACACTATTAGTACATGGCTATCTCGTAGCCCTGTCTTAG
>JAFSCH010000047.1 GCA_017436865.1 Lachnospiraceae bacterium | reverse complement strand
ATGAAGTTATATTTTGTTTTGGACATATACAAGGAGAAGTATCATAAAATGTCCAATAATCTGCTCTTTTTAGTGCAAAAAAACTTTGTTTGGACATATGCATAAAAAATAGTTCTGCTATGTCCACAAAAACAAGTAAAATCTGGACATAGCAAGAAGTTTGAGCTTGTATATGTCCAATTTGGTGAATGCTATAGCGAAATAGCCTACTAATTTGGACATTTAACCTATGGTTAGTGTATCTATGTCCAAAACATGTATTATGCTAAGTATTTAAATCTATAAATTCATCAACTTTTCATTCTAACGAAGTGTAGCAGGGGACATTTAGTAACTCTTAGGCTTTGTGTCACAGAATTGTGACCAACACTACGTCTTGCTTCTTCCAGTAATTTAGGCTGAATCAGAGGATATGTCCAATTATCAACCAATTTATCAGTAAGAACTATCTTTTCAATCTCACTATGTAACTTTCCTTCGAATTCAACAACATCTGCAAAATACAGCTTTCCAAAGGTCTCTGTACTTTCTTCCTCTCTGACAACAGAATAAATACACACTGGCTTTATGGAAAAATCAATTGCTCCTGTTTCCTCATATAACTCTCTCTTTGCAGTCTCGTCAATATGCTCTCCTGCCTCTCTATGTCCGCCTGGAACCTCATAAGTATCTCTTTCCTTATGCTTACAGAATACCCATTTACCGTTAGACTTCGTTATGATAACGGCAAACTTTAATAACTCATCTTCTACTTTTTCATAAAATCTCACTTGCATAAAATCACCTTCCCGATTTTCAGTTTGTTACCGTTTCGTTATTTTCTTCTTTATTCCTTTTCAACTTTTTGCAGTTACCTTTTTACTATTTAACCACAAGTTCCATTTCGTCCATCATGCTTATAAAACCATATTTTTCATACAATGCTCGTCCCATCTTTGTTGCTTCGAGTGAAATTGCCTTAATTCCTCTTCCCCTGGCTTCTTCCACAAGAAAATCCAAGGTTTGAAATGCTATGCCTTGTCTACGATATTCTGGCTTTGTGTACATATTCATAATGTAAGCTTTTTTCCCCGTGGGATTATGGTAGGTAGGCATAACCTCGAAAAAGCTGACACCTCCTGCACCAACAAAATCTTCTCCGTCGAATACCAGATACGCTACATGGGTATCTTGACCTAATGCTTTTTTATAGTATTTATAGGATTGTTCTCTAACTTCTGACATATCTAGCTCTTGTGCTAATTGGTTTGCTGCACGTAATACTATAATTCTAGTTTCTGTCAAGATATCTATGTCTTCTAGGGTTGCTTTTTTATATATTAATGACATTTATTACTAATCCTCTCTACTTTTATTAAGTTTCCTGTAATACATCAAAATTGACACCTTCTGAAGTTGTCACTCCTACATAAACTTCATCTGTAAAGCGGCCTTCTTTACAGAAATGTTCCATTACATACTTTGCCGTAAATGGCATTTCTAAAGAATATATTTCATCTAAGGAAAACCACTTACATACACCTTCATTGGAAACCAGCTTTTCATCTATGTATTCTTTTAATTCTGCAAAAAAGTAATAATTCTGCCTGATTTCTCCTTGGGTACTTCTCAATGTAACATAACGAAACGCTAACCCTTCTACATCTTCTGGTTGTAATCCCAATTCTTCTCTCATCTCTCTTAATACGCAAGCCCGCGCATCATTTAATTCTTCCTTTTCGAAATGTCCGCCTGCTGAACCTGTCCAAACATTATTTACAACACTTCCACCTTGTCTATATAATAAAAGCACTCTTTCCCCTTTAAAAAGGTATATTGCTGTCATATTTCTTAATCTTCCATCCATGTATGTACCCCTCCCATCATACTAAAAATTCTTTCAAACAAATGATACTATTTTGAAATAAACGCTAGAACCTGCTCCATACTTATCTCTATTATACCTCTTTTTTATGTAAACTAACAGCAACTTTTTCTTCTCTTAGAAGAAATGCTGAAGAAAAATCAAACATAAAAAGCAGGAACCTCACAAAACGAAGTCCTGCTCCTGTCTTAACACTTCAATTCCATACAAACATGTGGTATGCCATCTTCCATAAACTCGTCAGAAACAACCTGGAATCCTCCCTTTTCATAGAAACCAATTGCATATACCTGTGCCTCAAGATATAACTTTTTTGCCTGAAAATGGGTCTTTGCCACCTCAATTCCCTTCAAAAGAAGTTCTAAACCAAGCCCTGCTCCACGCTTGTAAGTAAGTACTCGCCCTATCTGTACTACCCTCTCTTTTTCCTCTCGCATAAACACTCTGAGACACGCCTGCACCTTACCATTCTCTTCATAAAAAACATGAATACTATCATAGTCCAAACCATCCAAATCCTGATAGACGCATTCCTGTTCTACAACAAATACTTCTGAACGTACTCTTAAAATCTCATATAACTCTCTTTTTGTAAGCTCTTCAAAGCTCTTAATCACTAGATTCATCTCCACACCATATCCTACACACTATTTTTTATCTTCCTCATACGAATGAAAAACCATACAAAGTCAGCAGTAAGCAATATCATTATAAGTGGCATAAACCATATTTTTTCCATTTTCTAAACATGTGGTCATCCTCCATAAACTATCTCTTGTAGATATTTCTATCCTCTTAAACATATACTCTTGCAAATCTTCCAAGCTTACTTTACGATATCATATTTGCCCCTCTGTTTCTCTTCTAATAAATTTATTTCTTCCGATACTTCTTCTCAATCACTGTTGTGTAGATAACCATAACAACAATTGCTTCTATCATAATTCCCAAAATAGATAAGATGATCAAAGGATTATTCTGTCCTTTTAGCAATGGCAGACCTAACACTGCAAAAACAATTCCAAATACTATCCACAGCTTTCCTACTGCACGATTATATGCTTTTACATCATTCACAGGAAAAGTATTTGCATTCGCCCAAAAGCCAAAAGCTACTTCTTTTTTCGATACGCATGCATAAATTCCTAAAATCACAAATGCTATACTCATAAGTAACCATATTATAAATGCCATCATTATTCCCTCCACTTCTATATCTGACTCCCTTAACTTATCTTTTGTATTATTCACAGTTTAGCACAGATTTTATATTAGCGGAACACGAAATTAACGTACTATTCGTTCAAAGTCATGACCCCTATTTCAAATGGGGGATATATATACTATTCATTATAGAAATCTAAAAGTGGAACAATCCAAAACAACAAAAGAGTCCTATCGCTAGAACTCTTTTGCATATTATTTGCACTATTAATCTTACTGCGGTCCAATATACACATATTTGTATGTATAATAATTACCCGGATTCATATATCCTAATTCAAATAAGCCATGTCCCACATTAGCTGCTATATCTGCTTCAAATGCATTCGGTACTACCACTTCGAGCTTTTCATTAATAATAGAATACGTCTTCTTATCATTGGAAACCAAGGCATAACCATTGCTAAAGGTAGTTGCATCTGCATACTTGGCTATCGGCTCAAAGTTATCATTCAGATAACCGTACCAATTGTCCGGATCCTGCGTATAAAGCATCGGTCTCTCTCCATAATCCGGAAGCTGAAGAGTTTCATACACTTGATTATTGACTCGTTTTCCTGTATTCAGATTAAATACGGCTACCTGATTCCAACCTGCCGTTTCTTTGTCTGCAACTGCTAACAGCATAAGTCCATTTTTCTCAAACTCATATGGATAACCGGTAATCTCATTATTCCACCAATAACAGAAATAGCTTCCGCTTGGTTCGTCATCCCACGACGTTATATTTATCATTTGATTAGTTTTCACATTATACGCCTGAAATCCATAATCTCCCATACCTAAGAGCCAACCGGTATCCGGCGAATACATAGACGGAGTATCATCTCCTCGTAACTTTCTGACATAAGGGAGAAAAAATTCATCTATTTTCCGCGCTTGTGCAGTCCCCTCCTCACCGAATCGAATACGACTGTCATCGTAGACTTTCAGCTTACCAAGCAGCGCTGCATCATCAGGTATATAACAATATCCCTCATTTATCACAGGCACACCACCGCCAAACTCATAATCACTACGAGCATCATAGGAAGCAAGCAATTTGAATCCATTCTGCATATCATAGTAATGATAGATTCCATTAAATCCCGGATGCCCATTCTCAAAAGGTACCGGTTCTTCTACAATCAATACATTTTCCTGTATACCTCGAATAGAACAAGCTCCATATTCCGTATTGAAAACATCAGGAAGTTGCCCTAACAAATCTCCCTCTTTACTGTACCAATCATATGCTACCTTATTATTTCCTATAGCTTTTCCTAATACAAAGGAGTCATCCTGCAAACCGGACCTATGAAGACGAATCTCCCATACCCTTTGCGTCTTTTGCTTTTCCTGACAGAAGATATTTCCATATTTATCAATAATTCGATGTGGTGATTCATTATGACCAATTTCATCCATGACAATGAATAAATGATCACTAATAGCACTCATACCAGACAACTTAGGAAGTCCCTCGTAACGAATAATCTCTACACCGTTTTCATAACTCACCAGCGTCTGTACCGATTCTCCCTGCACTTCTCCGTTATAGGTCTTCACCTCATGACTTTGCTGTCCCATCAATGCTACCGGATTTTCTCCGTCAGCATGAACTATTCCACCCATGGACAAACTCAACATCAAGCTAAGCGCCAACAACTTGCAACCTTTTTTCTTCATATCCCATTCTCCTATCCATATCTGATATTAGAAACTGGTTGTCACTACATTTTAAGCCCTTTCTTTATGAATAAAATAGTGCAACAATTGCATATTATTGTTACAATAAAACAGTTTATATATGTATTATAATCCTGCAAATATCAGAATGTCTAGTGCTTTGGTACTTAAATATTATGTAATTACTTACTACGTTACAGCAATTTCCTAATGTTTAAAAAGAGCTGATTACTCAGCCCTTTTCATTCTATAACATCGCTATTCTTCTATTAATATAATCCTCAAGAAGCTCAATCGTTGCTTCTACACCAAGCTTACTACTGTTAATGGAAAAATCATAATTTCTGGAATCGCCCCATTTTCCTTCACAGAAGTAATTATGATAAGCCTTACGCTTCTTATCCTGCTCGATAATCATTTCCTTTGCCTTTTTATCAGAAACATTATGTAGTCGCATAATACGCTCGATCTTTTTATCCATATTACCAAGAATAAAAATAGTAATAAGACCTTCATAATCCTTCAAAGCTTCTTCTGCACAACGTCCTACTACAACAAAGGATTCTCCTTCTGCAGCTCTCTTTTTTAAATGTTCAAACTGCATGTACGCAATATTTTCCTGTGGCGAGTTACTATATCCTTTTACTGTTCTATAACCAAAACCTTTTTTCGGTATCTCATCATATGGCTCTAATTCAGCAACATGTACATTCTTTTCTTCCGCAATCTCACGAAGTAAATGATAATCATACAGCTTCATTTGATATTTTTCAGCCAAAGCTTCAGCTATCTCATGTCCAGCACTTCCAAATTCTCGTCCAATCGAAATAATAACCTGTTTTTCTTTCATATCTATTATTCACACCTCTTTCACTATGTACAAATTTGCCACATGAAAAATCTTCCGTTTCTGGATTTTTCACGCTTACCCCTATCTTATAAATATCTTATCCATACACAAACCATGGAAATTATTAAAACAATTAAAGTTGCTGGTACCATAGATTTGCAATATCTTCCCCAGCCAATTGGATATCCTTCCTTCGCAGCTACGGACGTACCTACAACATTTGCTGATGCACCGATTGGGGTTGCACTACCACCAATATCTGTTCCCATAGCCAAAGCCCAAGATAATACATCAAGTCCAATACCCTGAGTCACAGCAAGACTCTTAATAACCGGAATCATAGTTGCTGCAAATGGAATGTTATCAATAAATGCACTCGCAATCGCTGAAATCCAGATTACAATAGCAAGCATCAAGTACAGGTTTCCTCCACTTATCTTACCAATAAATGCAGCTATTACCTCTAAAACACCTGTCTGCTCCAATCCACCGACAACGACAAACAACCCAATAAAGAATAACAATGTTTTGTAATCTACCTTTTTCAAAAGCTCACCAGCAGACTTTCCAGCTACAATTAATGTAATAACAGAAACTAGCAATCCTATTGTGGCTACTGTTAAACCTGTCTGTGCATGTGTCACCAAGAGAATAATTGCTATACCAAAAATAACACAGCTTGCTGCAAAGCTCTTTTTATTTTCGATTTTAGTAGCTTCCTCGGTAATATTCAAATCTTCCACCGCTACTCCTGCAACCAATTCTTTTCTAAATACGATATAAAAATAGATTAACACGATTACTAGAGAAATTCCAGCAATTACACCTGTATTAGTAACAAAATCTGCAAAACTATAACCAAGTGATGTACCAATAATGATATTAGGTGGATCACCACACATAGTTGCAGATCCACCTAGATTTGCACAGAAAATCTCTGCCAAAATCATAGGAACTGGATTAAACTTCAACAGCTGAGCCAACTCCACTGTAACAGCCGCTAAAAATAAAATAACTGTGATACTGTCTATAAACATTGCTAAGATAAATGACATAATCATAAATGTCATAAAAATTGGTACTGTTTTGAATCGAACCAGCTTCGCAATCGTCATGCAAAGCCAACGGAAAAATCCCGCTTTCGCCATCCCTTCTACCATAACCATCATTCCAGCAATAAAAATAATAGTTGCCCAATTGATACCACTGGTACTCTCCGACGCTGTTCCCGCTTCATACCAAAAACCAAGCGTAAAAATTGGTGCGATATTAAGCGTTTCCCATGCTGCCCCTAAATCACGCATTCCGATACCAAACACACCAATTAAAGTTGCAAGAGCACAACCTAACGTGGCGTAATGTCTTTCAATTTTGTCTGTAATAACGAATGCAAACATCACTAAAAAGATAATGACTGCTATTCCTTGTGCTAACATGTTACATTACTTCCTTTCCTTCATATGAAATATAATATTTTATTCAATGCTGAGTGCAAAAATCTTCCATTTTAGCACCTTTTATTGCAAATTTGAGTATAACACTTTTGTTAAAAAAGTCACGAACTAATTTTCACAAAAAAAACCGCACGAAAAAAATGTTTTTGTACATTTTTCATGCGGTTTGACGCTATATTATCATATTTGCTAAAAACACTTTATTATGTCTTATCATTCGTTTTCATAGCCATTTGGATTGTTAGACTGCCATCTCCAGCTGTCTTCACACATATCCTTAATACCGTACTGTGCTTCCCATCCAAGTTCTTCCTTAGCCTTTGTTGCGTCAGAATAGCAAGTTGCAATATCACCAGCACGTCTATCCTTGATAACATATGGTATCTTTACACCTGTTGCAGCTTCAAAATTCTTAACAATATCAAGTACACTATAGCCCTGCCCTGTACCAAGATTATATACACAAAGACCAGCCTTTTCCTCAATCTTCTTTAATGCCTTAACATGACCAACTGCAAGATCAACAACATGGATATAGTCTCTCACACCTGTTCCATCCGGAGTATTATAATCATCACCGAATACACCAAGCTCTTTTAACTTACCAACAGCAACCTGTGTGATATATGGCATTAAATTATTAGGAATACCATTTGGATTCTCTCCCATTGTTCCACTCTTATGAGCACCAATCGGATTGAAATAACGAAGAAGGATAACGTTCCACTCTGGGTCTGCCTTCTGCATATCTGATAAAATCTGTTCGAGCATAGACTTTGTCCATCCATAAGGATTTGTACACTGTCCCTTTGGACACTCCTCTGTAATCGGAATAAATGCAGGATCTCCGTATACTGTTGCTGATGAAGAGAAAATAATATTCTTACAGTTATGCTTTCTCATAACATCTACTAAAATTAACGTGCCTGCGATATTATTTGTATAGTATTCCCAAGGCTTTACAACAGATTCTCCTACTGCCTTTAATCCAGCAAAATGAATGCAAGAATCAATCTTTTCCTTGGAAAAAACTTCTTCTAAGGCTTCACGATCAAGAATGTCTGCCTTATAAAACTTTACTGGCTTTCCTGTAATTTTTTCTACTCTTTCTAAAGATTTTTCACTTGAATTGGATAAATTATCAAGAACCACAACATCATATCCTGTGTTCTGTAACTCAACTACTGTGTGGCTTCCAATAAAACCAGCACCACCTGTCACTAAAATTGCCATAAAGCTCCCTCCACTCTAGTGCGTTAAATAATTATCATTTGACATCTAATATGATATCGCTTTTGCCCAAGTAAAACAATAGCATAATCAGTTCTTTTTTTAGTACAATCAATCATATTTTCTTTTTTATTATTCCCCTCCCCCTTTGATTATACTGTCTTCTCTTTAAAAACATTTTAGTTTTCTGCCAATATACAAAGATGTTTTTATATTTTTTCTATTTTTTACATTTTATGTGTGGAAAATGTGGATAATTTTGTGGATATCTATGTATTATCAGTTTATTTAAATCAAGTTATGCACACGGCCTGTTTGACCATAAATATAGAATATGTGTATAAATTTTTTTGTGATAGGAATTCTCTATCATTAAAAATATTGCATGCCAGCGCACGTACTTTAGCAAGAATTTATTACGAATCCTTGTCTAATTCTTTCTACGCTACAATAATTTCCTATTTTTTAAAAAAGTCTTGCAGACCGCTTATTTGTCCACAAGACTTTCTAGAATTCCTATAACTTAACAAATCTCTCTGTTTCTCCCTGAAGTGCTGTTGCAACCGCCTGATTATCATCCATTTCAATTGCAATTGCATTGATATCTTTTGAAAGATCATTTACATTTTGAGTAGCATTCGCAATGCGACCTGCATTTCCTTCCATTGCCCCAGCAATACTATCTACTGTTTTGGCAATATTATCAACCAATGTTTTAAGCTGGTCAGACATATTATAGAACTGAGATACTATGCCATTCACATAAACTGAATCTTGATTATACTGTTTTCCTGAATCTACAAATCCATCATAATCTGGCATAATAGTTTCATTAATATATTTCACAATGACATCTGAACTATCCATTAATTCTTTAACGGCTACGATTACCATACTGTTGATTTCCTGAATATTATCCGCTGTTTCACGACTCGAATCTGCAAGCTGACGAATCTCATCCGCAACCACCGCAAAGCCTTTTCCTGCTTCTCCTGCTCTTGCTGCTTCAATCGATGCATTCAAAGCCAACAAATTTGTCTGACTGGAAATCGACAGAATCTCATTGGTAAGATCATTTACACGTTCTACTTTTTTACTGTCTTCCATTGCTTTTTCCAGCTTTGCAATACTTTCTCCAATAACCTTACTCATTGATTTCTTATTATCAATTGCTGTATTTTCCAGTTTTGACGCTCTTTGATTCATTTCTCCTGCATATGTTACCATTTCCTGAGATGCATCAGCCAACTCAGCCACATTCTCATCTGCTTGGTTTGTATTTTCACGAATATTAGATACTGCTGCAGCAATTTCCTGCATTGATGCAGATAATTCCATCATAACTCCTGAAATATCCGTTGAATTATTATTAACAGTTGATACATTAGATGCAACATTTGCAACAATTGTATCTAACTTATTGGAACTATCTGTTATCTGCAACATAATATCCTGTAAAGATTCTATAAACATATTGATACCAAGTGCAAGTTGTCCAATTTCATCTTTCCCGTTTACAGATACTCTTTGTGTCAAATCTCCTTTACCTGCATGAATACCATCAATGCATTCTTTCAACTTCTTGTTCATTGCTAGTAACGGATTAATCACACCTACCCTTGAAATTAACATAAAGAGAATGGTAATCAAAATTGCTAAAACAATTTTGATATCATTTGAACTTTGCATGCCTTTGCAAAGAACATTTTGTTCTTCAATAATATTAGCCATTTCCTGCCTATTACGCTCGTTCAACTCATCATATAAACGTTTTATCTCTTCGGGATTCTGCAAAGCATCTGGATCAGAAAAAATCATTTCTATCTCTTCCATCCCCTGCTCATATCTATCCGCCACATTTAATGTTCCGTTCATAATTCTAAGCATTGCAATATTTCCCTGTATGCATGCTACAAATAGAATGAAAAATAAAATTAATATCGGAACCATAATTTTCCATTTTACACTAATATTTCTAATCCATTTCATACCCTTTACCACTCCTATTCTATTATATACTCTTTAAACAAATTTAATTTCCAAAATAATTGTATCATCTTTTCATGTAATTGTGTATACACTTTGAACATTTTATCTAATAGAACAGTGTTTTTCATATTTACCCAAAAACAAGCAGACTTTTTTCTCGTCTGCTTGTTTTTCTATTATCTTCTATTCCATATTATCGAGCAATTCCTGATAAAATCTAGAGTAATCTTCTCTTTTTTCATCCATAAACTTAATTGCAGATGATGGATGAGAATTCATAACTCCTGTCAAAAGGTAAGGAATGTCATATCCCCATACACTCCCTTTTTCTTTTTCCTCTTTAATATACTTCTGTACAAAATCCATGACTGGAACAAGATTGTATCTTGGATTTCTTAAGAAAGCAAGTAAGGATTCCATATAGCAGTTTCCAGCACCACGCCCCATGCCACTAACTGTTGCGTCTAAAAGACTGGCACCATTTGTCAGCGCTTCAATAGTATTAGCAAAAGCAAGCTGCTGATTATTATGAGCATGAATACCAATTCTCTTCCCATGCTTCTCTGCAATATTCATATACATATCTGTTAATCCACGAATCTGCTCCGGATAGAACGCTCCGAAACTATCAACCAAATAAATAACATCAACATCACATTCTGCCAATAATTCAAGTCCTTTGCAAAGCTCGTCCTCACGCACCTTGGAAATTGCCATAATATTAACCGTAGTCTCATACCCCTTTTCATGTGCATCCTGAATCATCTCAATCGCAGCCGGAATCTGATGAATATAGGTAGCAGTACGAACCAAATCAATAACACTATCTTCTTTTTTCAAAATATCATTCTTATAATCGGTTCTTCCAACATCTGTCATAACAGCAATCTTCATGTCAAAGTCATTATTCCCAACAACTGCACGAATATCTTCTTCATCACAGAACTTCCACTTTCCATAGTCTTCCTTTTTAAAGATATCCTTAGAAGCCTTATAACCAAACTCCATATAATCAACACCGGCCTTAATATTGGTACGGTATAATTCTTTAACAAAATCATCGGAAAAACTGAAATTATTTACTAATCCGCCATCACGAAGTGTACAATCAACGACCTTAATATCCGGTCTGAATCCAACCAAATTACCATTATTTCTTCCCATAATAATCCTCTTTTCTACGTCTTTTTGCTATAATTGCAAAGTGTAGCTTTTATTTTTTCGCCACTTTAAACCGTTACGCTTTAAAGTATTAAAGTATTATTATCATATATCTTTTATCATTATTTGTCAATCCATTTTTCCCAATCTCCTTCATTTCCTAGTACACAAAAAAAGACGGGAATATTCTCCCGCCTAAAGTATTTGCTTTTATTCACTTAACTTACTAAACTGATCCTTACCCACCATACACAAAGGACATACAAAATCATCCGGTAAATCCTCAAACTTTGTTCCCGGAGCAATTCCCTGTTCAGGATCTCCAAGTTCCTCATCATATACCCAGCTACATACGTCACATACATATTTCATAATTTTTCATTCCCTTCATAGTTATTATACTTTACACCAATTCTTCCACTAGTGCATCCATCTGAGCAACATTTTCCTTATTCATTGCCGAAAGAATTCTTACGGTATTTTCTGCAAAACTTACGTCATTGCACTTTTCCAAGCGTTCCCGCATAAGCTTTGCTGCAATCGGCGCCCAACCACCATTTTCTATAAAACCAATTTTCCGATTACAAAAATTACGCTCTGTCAAAGAACTGATAAACTCTCTCATAAACGGAAAAAGTTCTGCATTATAGGTAGTTGTTGCAAGTACTAACTTGTTAAACCGAAAGGCATCTGCCACTGCCTCGGTCATATCACATCTGGCAAGGTCATGAACGATTATCTTTTCACAGCCTTTTTCTTTTAACTTCTGAGCAAGCAGTAGGGCTGCCTTCTTCGTATTACCATATACAGACGTATAAGCAATTATAATTCCGTCTTCCTCCTCTGGCTCATAGCTCGACCACTTGTTATACAAGTCTAGATAGTAGCCGATGTTCTCCGACAATATCGGACCATGCAGTGGACATATTTTTTGAATCTCAAAGTCATTAATCTTCTGAAAAAGCTTTTGCACGAAAAGACCATACTTCCCAACAATACCAAAATAATAACGCCTCGCCTCATGAACCCATTCGTCCTTTACATCGTTTGCACCAAACTTCCCAAACGCATCTGCTGTAAACAACACCTTATCCTGTGCATCATAGGTTACCATGACTTCTGGCCAATGCACCATAGGTGCTGCTATAAAAGTTAAGTTATGATTTCCCAAAGCAAGGGTATCACCATCTGTCACTATTCTTCTTTTATCCGTAAATTCTGTACCAAAATAGTTTTTCATCATTTGGAATGCCTTTGCCGTAGCTACAAGTATTATCTCTGGATAACATGTTACCAGACTTAATATGTTAGCCGAATGATCAGGCTCCATATGTTGTACAATAAGATAATCCGGCTTTCGTTCTCCTAATACTTGACGAACCATAGAAAGCCACTGTTCCTTGAATTCTACATCTACGGTATCAATAATGGCTATCTTTTCATCTAAAATGGCATATGAGTTGTAAGCCATTCCTTTTGGTACTTCATACATACCTTCAAACAAATCAATTTCGTGGTCATTTACTCCTAAGTACTTGATATCACTGGTGATGTTCATTTACTATCACTCCATCCATAGTAATCTCTTTTGTATTTAGTATTTGTCATCTCCATATATCTTATGCATATAGAATGTAAAAAATCCCCGGAAACTCACGTTTCCGAGGATTTCATAATCTTTTATTCAACTATATACAGGAATTAAACTACTCCCTGAGCGAGCATAGCATCTACAACCTTTTCGAAGCCTGCGATGTTAGCACCTGCAACGTAGTCACCTTCAACACCGTACTTCTTAGCTGCTGCATCAAGGTTGTGGAAGATATTAACCATGATTCCCTGAAGCTTAGCATCTACTTCTTCGAAGGACCAGCTTAATCTCTCACTGTTCTGAGACATCTCTAATGCAGATGTAGCAACACCAACAGCGTTAGCAGCCTTACCAGGTGCGAAGAGAACCTTGTTCTCCTGTAAGTACTTTGTTGCTTCTAATGTAGTAGGCATATTTGCACCTTCTGCTACTGCGATAACACCGTTAGCAACTAATGCCTTAGCATCATCAAGGTTTAATTCGTTCTGAGTAGCACATGGAAGAGCGATATCAACCTTTACAGACCACTGATTTGTTCCTTCAGCTGCCTTGTCATGATATTCTGCAGAAGATCTTGCCGCAGCGTACTCCGTTAATCTTGCACGCTTAACTTCCTTTACTTCCTGAAGAAGAGCTACATCAATTCCTTCTGAATCATAAATCCAGCCTGTAGAATCAGAAACAGTAACAACCTTAGCACCTAATTCCTGTGCCTTCTGACAAGCATAAATTGCTACGTTTCCTGAACCGGAAATTGCTACTGTCTTGCCAGCAAGCTCAATTCCGTTTGTCTTTAACATTTCGTTTGTTAAGTATAATAAACCGTATCCTGTAGCTTCCTTTCTTGCAAGAGAACCACCATAAGATAAGCCCTTACCTGTTAAAACGCCTTCGTAAAGACCTGTAAGTCTCTTATACTGTCCATACATATATCCGATTTCTCTAGCACCTGTTCCGATATCACCAGCTGGAACGTCTGTATCTGCGCCGATATATTTGTAAAGCTCTGTGATAAAGCTCTGGCAGAATGCCATAACTTCTCTGTCTGACTTACCCTTAGGATCGAAGTCACTACCACCTTTACCACCACCAATAGGAAGACCAGTTAAGGAGTTCTTGAAAATCTGCTCAAATCCAAGGAACTTGATGATACCTGTGTTTACAGAAGGATGTAATCTCAATCCTCCCTTGTATGGTCCAATTGCAGAGTTGAACTGTACTCTGTAACCTGTATTTACCTGAACCTGTCCTTTATCATCTACCCAAGGAACTCTGAACTTAATCTGTCTTTCAGGCTCTACTAATCTCTCAAGTAAAGCTTCTCTTCTGAACTTTTCCTCGTTCTGCTCGATTACAGGTCTTAAAGAATTTAATACTTCATCAACAGCCTGTAAAAACTCTGGCTCGCTAGCATTCTTTTTCTGTACCAGCTCTAACACTTCATCAACATAAGACATAATGAATCCTCCTTATTTGTCACACCTATGATAGTGTGTAATTTACTTCTGAAAATTCGTCACATGCTAGCACTTTACAGTGCTAAACTATTTAACAAATCATATTATAATGTAATTTTTTTTCATGCACAATCAAAAAAATTCGACATTGCATATTTTAGTGATTTTCACTAATTTTGCTTCTCGTTTTTTCATGTTTTTTGATACATTATGAGTACTAAAAAACTACAAGGCATTAATTATGTGTTTTTCGAAAAATGACCTGTATCTGTGTTCCTACTCCTGGCTCACTAACAAGCTCTAAAGCAGCCTCATGTACTGCAGCAATATGCTTCACAATTGCAAGCCCAAGTCCGGTTCCACCTGTTTCTTTCGATCGTGATTTATCCACTCTATAAAAACGTTCAAAAATTCTTTCCTGATGTTCACAAGAAATACCAATTCCTGTGTCCTTGACTGCAAGCACCACTCCTCGCTTTCCCTGAAATATATTGACCTCTACAGAGCCTTCCGGTTTATTATACCGAATCGCATTATCACATAGGTTATAAATCAATTCCTCCATCATCTGCCGATTAGCATATACCATTTGCGTATTACCATTTAACAGAATTCTAACATTATGATTTTGAGCATTAACCTGCAATAATTGCACACAATTCTGCGCAATTTTATAAAGATCAAGTTCCTCAAATTCCGGTGCCTGCGGTATAGCATCAAGCTCTGATAAACGAATAATATCATTAATCAGAGTCAGTAATCGATCTGCATTTTGATGAATTGCCCTTGCAAAATTAGTTATATTCTCTGCATCTACCAAATTATTCTCCATAAGCTCCGCATATCCCGAAATAGATGTCAGAGGTGTTTTTAACTCATGAGAAACATTTGCTGTAAAATCCTGCCTCATGGTCGCACTCTTTAATATATCTTCATGTTGTCTTTGAATCGTTGCAACAAAAGGACGCAATTCTTCATAAATCTCCACATCTTCTAGATTATTAATATGTTCTGCAACGTTTTCAACAGGCGCAATCAAACGGTTTGTACTAAATCTTGCCAATAATGCACATAAAATGAATAGCAAAATAACTATACCAGACACCAACGGAATCAAACGTAATAATACTCCCCATGCATTGCTTGCCTGCTTCGCTACTCTAATTACCGCATCATCCCCCATACGAACAGCAAAATAAAACAGATTCTCTGATAAGGTATCCGAATTACGAACAGCATAGCCTTCTCCATAGTTTAGCGCTTCTTGAATCTCTTCTCTTCCAGCATGATTATCCATTTGTGTCTTATCCACGTAATTATCATATATAACGTTACCATCCTCTTCCACAACAGTAATGCGCAACTCATCTTGTATGGAATCAAAACTTTCCCATGAAATATTTTCATTTGCATTGATGTCACGTAATAAAAAGGCATAGGAACGAATTTCCTCCACAACCTGATCCTTTATCATGTCATAAGACACACATAAGGAGAAAAATACCGTGCATAAAATAGCAATCGCTGTAATCAGCATAAACTGTATATGTATTTTCTTTCTCATTGTTTTACAAACCATACCTTTCTTCAACTTGCAAACTTTGGGCCAAAGGAAAAATCTATTTTTCACACACCCTACTCTATCATGTAACCTACATTACGAACTGTTTTGATATGATTCCCTGCTTCTCCCAGCTTTTGTCGCAAAGTTTTGATATGCATATCAACGGTTCTTGTTTCTCCCATATAATCAGTTCCCCAAATACGACTCATAATGCTTTCTCGTTTTAAGACAATTCCTACATTTTCAAGTAGCATTTTCAGAAACTCATATTCTTTATAAGTTAGCTCACAATGATTCTCATTTACATATACTGCATGCTTTTCATCATCCATGATAATCTCTTCCAATTTTAACTGCTTCTTATCTTCTTGTACACCAGTACGCCTTAACAAGGCTTTCACTCTAGCAATCAGTTCCATCACCCCAAAAGGCTTTGTGAGATAATCATCCGCTCCTATATCTAGTCCCTTCACCTTATCAATTTCTGTTGTTCTTGCTGTTACCATAATAATCGGAAGTTTTGCCAATTTTGGGATACTTCTTACTTTTTTTACTATCTGCAATCCATCCTCATCCGGTAACATCACATCTAACACCGCAAGAGCTGGAACATTTTCCTCTATTGCCTCATAAAAATCTTTTGCATTTGAAAAACCTCTTACCTCATAATTACTATTCTTCAAAGCAAATGTCTCAATCTCTAAAATATCATTATCATCCTCTACTACATATATTAGTGCCATATTTTCTCCTCCCTAGGCAACTTTTTACAAAACTTTAAATGTGTTTTGCACATTCTTGCTACACTACAGCAATTTCCTATCACACTAAATTAGGGCAATGGTAAAACCATTGCCCCCCAATATTGCCTATTACGGCAAATCATATTTTTTAAGATAATTCTTAAATCTTAAATCAAATTCACTACCTTCACCCTTTTGAAGATTATCTACATACTCATGTGCAAGTGTATCATCCTCTTCTAACTGCATAACGCTGATAGCGATATTGGAACAATGGTCTGCGATTCTCTCATAGTTGTTGGTAACATCAGATAACACAAATCCCATTTCCACAGTACATTTACCTTTACGTAAACGTTTGGTATGACGCTTCTTCATTTCCTTTTGAATCACATCAATCGCTTCTTCAAACGGCTCTATCTGTCTTGCAGCTACTGCATCTTCATTTTCAAAGATTGAAAGCGATAACTCAACAATATCACCAATCGCTTTCGAAAAGATATGAAGTTCTTCTAATGCCTTTGCCGAAAAACTTTGTTCCTTCTTATGCATTTCCTTTGCAGCTTCAACTAAATTCAATGCATGGTCAGAAATTCTTTCAAAGTCTCCTATACTATGCTGTATCATATTAAGCTTTCTAGTATCTTTTACACTCAAATTCTTACCAGATAACTTAACAAGATAACTGTCAATCTCATCATCATATCGATCTACAAGCTGTTCCTTGCGCTCTACTTCCTTTGCAATATCCTTATCATACTTAAAGAAAAGCTGTATTGCTTGATCCAAAGATTCTTTTGTAATCTCAGCCATTTTGATTGCGTAAGAATTTACCTGTTCCAATGCAAATGCCGGTGTATTTAAGAAACGCTCGTCCATTCTAACAAAGGCTGCCTGCTCGGCTTCCATTCTTTCTTCTTCTTCGTCTTTTTTGACAATCATCAAAGAAAGTTTCTCTAATACACCTGCCAAAGGAAGAAGTATTAAAGTAGCCACTACATTAAATGCTGTATGAATTACCGCAATACCTGTTTCATTTGCAGCATCCTCTAAAAATCCGAAATGAACAAATGCATGAATCGCATAAAATCCTAACATAAAGATAATCGTTCCAATCAGATTAAAAAGCAAATGGACAACAGCTGCTCTTCTTGCATTCTTTGTAGTTCCCACACTGGACATCATGGCTGTAATACAAGTACCAATATTCTGTCCCATAATAATAGGCAGTGCTGCTGCATAACTGATACTACCTGTTGCACATAGTGCCTGTAAAATACCGATAGAAGCAGACGAAGACTGAATAATCGCCGTTACCAGTGCTCCAACTATCATGCCCAAGATAGGATTCTTAAACATAACAAAAAGATTAGCAAATTCTGGAACGTCCTTCAGCGGTGCTACCGCATTCGACATCGCATCCATACCATACATAAGAACCGCAAAACCAACAAAAATCATACCAAGATCTTTCTTCTTCTCATTCTTCAAGAACATGATGAAGACAATACCAATCATGGCAAGAATCGGTGAAAATGACATCGGCTTAAGCATTTTAATAAAGAAATTACTTCCCTCAATACCTGTCAAACTCAAAATCCATGAAGTTGCTGTCGTACCAATATTAGCACCCATAATGATACCAATTGCCTGTGACAGTTTCATAATACCTGAATTAACAAAACCAACTACCATTACTGTCGTCGCTGATGAAGACTGAATGACTGCTGTAACACCTGCACCTAATAATACTGCCTTTAAACGATTACTTGTCAGATTCTCTAAAATCTTCTCAAGCTTTCCACCTGAAACTTTTTCAAGTCCTTCACTTAATACATGCATTCCAAACAGGAACAACGCCAGTCCGCCTACCATGGACAACAAATCAAAAAAATTCATAATAGGTCTCCTTTGATTAATTAGCCCCAAAATGGGCTGTTTTTCTCTACATAGATAATCACATTCAACCTAATTATACGATATAATATCGCTTTTGTGTAAAAAATATTACTATTCTTATGTAAAATCTATGTAAAAAAGTGATTGCTCAGCAGCAATCACTCAAAGAATTTGCTCCGCAAATTCTTTATTAACTACCACTATGTTACAGCAATTTCCTATTACTTAAAAAAGTGATTGCTCAACGGCAATCACTCAAAGAACTTATTTCTACGCTTCTGCGTTTAAAATTTCTACTACAAAACCTTGGACAAAAATTCTTGCAATCTCTGGCTCTTTGGTGCTCCAAAAATTTCTTCTGGTGTTCCTTCTTCCGCTATCACACCTTCGTTAATAAACATGACACGGTTAGCAACCTCTCTAGCAAATCCCATTTCATGGGTAACTACCATCATTGTCATACCTTCCTGTGCAAGCTCCTTCATAAGCTGTAATACCTCGCCTACCATTTCCGGATCAAGTGCAGAAGTCGGTTCATCAAATAAAATAATATCCGGATTCATCGCAAGGGAACGAACAATTGCCACTCGTTGCTTCTGTCCGCCAGAAAGCTGGGACGGATAAGCATCTGCCTTATCAGCAAGACCAATTCTTGCAAGCAGTTCATTTGCTTTCATTTCTGCTTCTTCCTTACTCATCAGCTTAAGCTTTACAGGTGCTAACATAATATTCTGACGAATTGTCATATTGGGAAACAGATTAAACTGCTGAAATACCATACCAATCTTTTCTCGTACCTGATTAATATCTACTTTTTTATCCGTTAAATCTGTTCCTTCAAATAAAATCTGTCCCTCTGTCGGAACCTCTAAAAGATTTAAAGAACGTAAAAAAGTGGATTTACCACATCCGGATGGGCCAATAATCGCAACCACATCTCCTTTTTCAATCGTTGTGCTAATTCCCTTTAATACTTCCTGATTTTCATATGTCTTATGAAGTTTTTTCACTTCGAGAATAACATTATCGTTCATTATTTCTTAACTTCCTTTCCAGTTTATTCACAACAGAGCTTAACAGCATAACTAGAAGCAAGTAGATTATTGCTACTGCAATCAAAGGCAAAAATGCCTCATAAGTGTTGCTTCGGATAATATCTCCACCCTTCGTCAAATCCATCAAACCAATATAACCACTAATAGAGGTCTCTTTTAATAAGCTGATAAATTCATTCAACAATGCCGGTAAAATATTCTTAACTGCCTGTGGAAGAATAATCGCAGTCATTGTCTGTCGGTAATTCAATCCAAGGCTTCGTCCTGCTTCAAACTGTCCAATTTCCACTGACATAATACCAGAACGAACAATCTCTGCTACATAAGCTGCTGAATTCAAACCAAATGCAATAGCAGCTACTAAAATCTTATTTGTTACCGATGACAGAATAACATAGTAAATGATCAACAGCTGAATCATAACCGGCGTACCTCGCATAATCGTCAAATACACCTTACAAATCGCATTTAATACAGTCAGTCCACCATTTCTGTCATGACTTGTTCTCACAATCGCAATAAGGAATCCCAATACAATACCTATCATAACGGCAAAAACCGTAATCATTAAGGTATTTCCTAATCCCTTTAAAATATACTGATATCGGTTATCTTTTACAAAGTTATCATATAACTTCTCTGTAAAGCTTGCTGTCGCAGTACCGCTGCCATCACGTACAATAATAACCTGTTTCGATGTAGTATACGTATTCGAGAAGTTAATATTTTTCTTTCTCTCTTCCGTAACTGTAAATCCAGAAGCACCAACGTTTACCTTCCCAGAGGAAACAGCAGCAATAATAGAATCAAATGCCATATCCTCTATCTGTAAGTCCATACCGAGTTCATCACTAATTGCACGCATGATATCTACATCAATACCAACAATGGTATTATTCTCATGATATTCATACGGCGGAAATTCCGCATTTGTTCCCATAATTAAAGTACCATTGCTACGGTCTACATCCTTACTGATATAAGGATATTTTCCAATTTCCTCTTCCGAACCAATATAATTCTTTACAATGTCATCTACAGTTCCATCCTCCTGGAGCTTTGTCAATGCTGCATTAACCTGCCCTAACAACTCTGTGTTTTCCTTAGCAATACAAAAAGCATACTCCTCTAAAGTAAATTCTTCCTCAATAATTCGAATATTACTGTTCTGCTTCACATACTGAATCGCTGGTTGTTCATCAATAACCACACAATCAATCTTGCCAAGTTTCAATGCCTGGATGGCATCCGCACCCTTGTTGTAACGCTCAATTTTCGTTCCTGCATCATCGCCTTCATAATCTGATACATATATATCACCAGTTGTACCAATCTGTACACCAATAATTGCTCCCTCTAAATCATCTACACACGCAACCTCTTTGGTTTGCATCTCTTCCTGTTTGGCACATCCTACCACACCTGTCATGGTAATGCATAATATTACCATAGTCAGAAAACTATGTACCCATTTTTTCATATTTTTCATCCCATACCTTTCATATTTTTGCATATTCATACACAGGAGTATATCATAAACCTCATTTTCATTTCAACAACAGAAAAAAACGCAAACGATAATGCCTGCGTTTTTTATTTTTAGAATATTATTCTAATCCTATTTTCTCTTCTGCCAAAAAGAACCACATCTGCGCCGGTTCTGTATTTTCTTCCATTGATACAGAAACCGCTGCCACTTCTCCCTCTAAGGTATATGTTCCTGTTTGTGCATGATAAACATAATCTGTAATATCAGAATCTTCATTTTGAGAATCTACTGTTTTTGTCATCAATCCAAAATCATTGTCATTGATTACTGCAACCATTCTCCCACCTGGTAATACACATAGTCCTTCTGCCTTTTCTGCCGTCCAGCCTGCTGCTCTCAAATCAATATATAACTCTTTTTCCATAACCTTTACCGCATTTGTAAGCTCTTGCTTAGATGCATATTCCAGCTCTTTTCCTCCATTTACATCCAAAACACTCTGCACAGATGCAATTACTTTTCCTGACGGGGTAATTGTGAGTCCTTCAAATCCTCTGTTCGGAATACGATTACTTAATATTGCCTTTTCAGTTCCTGTACTTTCCTTAGTCTCTCTGTTGCCACAGACTTTATCTCTTCTGACAATGCTAAAATTAGTGCATCTACCATAACAATCGCAGAACTAACAGAATGATATTCTCTATCCTCTCCACGATACACATACATACTATAATCCGCACATTCTTCCCTCGGCATCATTCTTCTACTCGTAAACGCTACCGTTGAAAAGCCCGCTTGTTTGCTATAATCTAATATGTATTTTCCTTCCTTTGACAGCTTTGAAAAACTAAATAATATTGCTACATCCCCTCTTTGGGCATGCGCAATACCTTCTATCGTTTCAGAACCTCCTGATGGTATCAGAAACACATTAAATCCGAGTCTACGCAATCTAAAAAATAATAATTGTGCAGCCGAGGATGATGCATTTTTTGCATGAATATATATCCTCTCTGCACTTTTCAGCGTTTCTATTATCTTTCGAAAAGTCTCACCGTTTATATTTTCTGCTGTCGTTTTTATGCATTCCTGTTGAAATCGAAACCACCTCTGTACATCAAAGCTTTCATTCTTTGACAACGTTCCTGCCAGCTTATTCGCCGCACCGCCTAATGGCTGATGTTGTATCATCTTACTCCGCATATCTTTATAATCTTGATATCCCATATGCTTGGCAAATCTTGATATCGTTGCCTCAGACATACCTGTTTCTTTCGATAACTGACTAATACTCATAAAAAGAAATGCCTCTGTGTGATTGCTTATATACTCGAAAAGCTTTGCATCCGATTTCGTATATTTATTCGGCAAATCCGGAATTACTATTTCCATATCTTTTCCCTTCTACCCTTACTATTTATACACTTTCCTGACTTACCAAAACAGAAACGTAATCTCCACCAGCTGCATGAATTTCCTTCAATGCCTTCTTTAAAAGCCCTGCCGCTTTTACTTGAAATGCCGCATATTCAGATGTACATACCTGATATTTCCCAAACAACAGCTCCTGATACAACTCTTTTACCGTATTCACTTCTCTCTCCATGCAAGTTCTAACACAGCCATATTGTATCGCTTGATGCGTATCACTACCACTTACCACAGGAATACCCAAACATTCTCCCAAAGCCAATACCTTTTCTTTGGTTTCTTTCGGCTTTATAGCAATATCTTTTCCATTCAAATCTAAAAAATGAAATCGTTTCAGTTGTTCCATTGGCAACTCTGGTATATGTCCACCTTCACGATATGGATGTCCTGCTCCCACAATAACAGCGTATTCCGAAAACAGATTCATCAGTTTTTCGAACGGTAAAAAATATTTTTTTTCTTTGTATGGCTCTAATTTATGATTTAACTCCAGAATCTCTTCTGGTTTTCCAATGCAAAGAACATGCCCGCCTTCAGCAATATCTGTTTCCATCCCAGTAAAAATTCTCAAACCGCCAGACGCAATCAAACTATCGCCATCCCGTTTGCAACTATCTATGATATATTGATACATCTCGCTAAACTGCAGCGTATTAAAGTGCTCCGTTAGACAGATAGCATCCAATCCTCCATTTTTTGCCTCTTCAAATAACCAATTCGTATATATCTTAGAAAATGGCAGCTTTTTTGCCAATTTCCCATGTGTATGAAAATCAATATACATCCTTTTCCTCCTTAACATGTACAAAGTAATATCATTACTGCAACCCATAATACAGAAACTGCCAAAAATAATAAATCATCATAACTTATCTTCATCTGTGCAACTTTCAGTTTTTTTACCTCTTTGTTTACTGCCGCATAACGATAACCTTTAAGTTCTAACGCCTCAACGGTAGTTCTAGAACGTTTTGCAGTATTTAACATCAACGGATAGAATACACGCATAATGACTTGTATCTGATAACACAAATATTTGATTTTTCCTATAAATGAGCTATTGTCAGGCGCATTCCCTCTTAATCTATATGAGAGCAGAATATTTTGAAACTCCTCCATCAACATAGGCAAAATACGATACGCGTAGGCTATCGAAAAGGCAAGTCTCTCAGGGCACCCAAACCACATTAATCCATTTGACAATTTGTCAGGATCAAGTCCTGAAAACACCGTAATGGATGCCAAAGACACCGTTGTTACCTTTAAGGTCAGCACTAGCAATGGAACAACCGTGTCTACATTTCCTCCGAAAAATAAAGAAACCACAAACATGTATCCCGTCTGTGAAAAAACACCAATACCAAACAAAAACAACACAAGTCCTGCTACTCTTGCAAGTATTGTTGTTGCTGCTACCAAACAAAAGCAACCTGCCAAAAAGATAAGATTATCTGCAAACCAAGGCACTATTGCAAAAAATGAATACCAAACTAATAACACCCTGGCATCCAACTTTGCAATGATCGTATCATCATTGCCATAAGCATTTTTCAAAACTTGATTACGCAAGAATTCTATTGATAACTTATCCAATATATTTTCCGAAAGCTTTTTATTTATTGTATTTTCCATTTCTGTTTCTTACCTTTCCACACTCTAACAAAATGCATGAACAAAATCTGCAACGGTATAGCACATTGCTTCCTCATCCAACATCCTTCCCATTGTAAATATTTCCGGTGGCCTGATACCAACCAAATCTGTTATCCCCTGATTTCCAAAGACTTCGTTCTTCGTTCCGTCTGCAATAACCTCACCTTCGAAAAGCACAATAATACGTTCTGCCCACTCACATACTAACTGCATATCATGTGTTGCAATGACTACAGTATCTGTAATCTCCTTCAAATCCTGTAGCGTACGCATAATCTCTTTTCGTGTTGCTATATCAAGATTGGCTGTGGGTTCATCCAATAATAGAATCTCCGGCTGCAAAGCAACCCCAATTGCAAGGCTTGCTCTTCTCATTTGCCCTCCTGATAACAATCTACCATCTCGATTAGCTAATTCCTCAAGGTGAAAACGCTTCAAAAGCTCTTGTGTCCTTTTTTCCCATTCTTGTATTTTTCTCGACTTCATAGCAAATGCAACATCATTATAGACAGAATCCTTAATGAACATGTCCTCTGGGTTTTGATAAACCAAAGAGATATACTTTGCCAATTTCTCCGGTTTTGTATTCCTTAAACGCATATCTTTCAGTGTTATCTGCCCTTCTCTTGGCTTTATCAGTCCTGTCATCATCTTCATAAGAGTGGATTTTCCTGCACCATTTGATCCTATCAATGCTATCTTTTCACCCTTACATATTGTGAGATTAAGGTTATCAAATATCTTTTTATCCTCGCCCTTAACCGCTTTATACCAAACGGATACCCGTTCAAACGTTACCGATGGTATTTTGTCCTTTTTTATCCTCTCCCCTTCTAGTCTCTGCTTATGATACTGACAATCTGAAAAATATCTTTTTCCTTCTTCTATTGTAACGGGTAGCCTTTTCATAGTTTTATCATTTCTCAACAAACACAGCTTATGCGCTGCCAATGTAACCTGCGGTGGAAATATATTGCACTCCTGTAATTCATCTACTTTCCCAAGCGCTTTATCGGTTGGAAGCATCCATTCTACGTGACCATTTTTGAGGAGTAACACATGCTTACAGAAATCCGCTATATACTCTGTATGATGTTCAATTACAATAATTGTTTTCCCATATTCTTCATTCAGTCTTTTTAAAATCTGATATATTGCATCTGCATGCTGTGGATCAAGCTGTGCAATTGGCTCATCGAGGACTAATACATCAGGCTGCAAGGATACAGCTCCTGCAAGCGCAAGTAAATGTGTTTGCCCTCCTGACAACTGCCATATGTATGCTTGTTCTTTTCCTGCAAGTCCACATTGTTCTAATGCTTTTTTCCCACGGTCTTCATAATCGGGCATTGCATAATTCATGCAGGCATAGGAAGCATCATCTAATACTGTCGGACGCACAATCTGATTTTCAAAATCCTGATAGACATATCCCACCCTTTGAGCCAGCTCTCCGATATCCGATTCTATGGTATTTACTTCTCCAACCATGACCTCACCTTCAAACTCGCCTGTTGTAAAGTGAGGAATTAAACCATTTAATATTTTGCAAAGGGTAGATTTCCCACAACCATTATTCCCTACGATTGCTAAAAAGTCTCCTTTTTTCACTTCAAAATTTACATCCTTTAATACCGGCTTTTCCGCGCCCGGATATGTAAATGTCAGATTGTTCACTCTTATCATACTAATAACTATGCCTTTCCAGTATTTGTAAACCTTATAAGTGCTTTTAAGCTACTTCTTTCTAAGATACACTAGACTCTGCTTTTTTCTTCATTATAATCAACATAACAATTGCCAATACAGAAGCTACTATCATTCCAATTGCAAAAGAGCTACAACTCTCTGCCCATTTTGCTTCCCAGTCAATTAATTCAAAACCATTTTCCGCAAGCATTTCTGCACTAATTGCTCCAAGAAAGGCAATGAAAGAACAAATAACCACTTTCGCATTTATTGTTTCTACAACTGTCTTTTCTGTCCTTGGCTGCATGCCAAGTAATGGCTCTATCTTTCCGTAAAGCTTTGGAACCAAGAACAATGTAGGAAGCAAACAGAATAAAATACCTGAAAAAACAACATCATTTAAACATGAAAAACCTTCTGTAAAAAATACGCTTTCCGGCAATCCTGGTACTGCTTCAAATTCTTCCACTGCAAACTGCACCTTGAGAATATCCACGATCATTCCTAAAGTCTGTTGAATTACTACACCGCTTATTGCTGCAATCCCTACTATTTTCTGATTCTTTGGATTTCTAACAAGCTTTCCTGCGATATATACACCAATGGTAACTGTAATAAATTTCTCTAATTCACCCAGCCCTCCAAACTGACCAAGCATAATCTCACTAAATACCAATTCTCCTGTTGCAGCACCTAATGCTGTTGAAAGTGGATCAAACAAAATAGCAAGTGTTAAGGGGATAAACAAAAAATATTCTACCGAAAATTCTACAATACCAACCTGGAATTTCGGAATCAATTCTGTAAATAATGTCGCTAGACCATAAAGGGACATTGTTAATACAAATATCATAAGCTTTTGTGATTGTGTTGCTGTTTGTTTTCTTTCCATTTTTTACTCCTTTTCTCTTGTTCTGTCACACACCAAAATAATCTTTACATTGCTTATCATAAAAGCCGTTCGTAAAATGTACCATCCGCATTGTGTAAAATGTAAGTAATCTTTCGTTTTTACTCTCTTGTGCAAATTTATTTTCATTCACATCACCCATTAGAACGAAAAGGTATTTCCTAGATATTAAAAAAAGACACCACAACGATGTCTTCTTTCCCATACCTTCTTATAATACCTTACTTCCATTCGCCAACAGCTTAAACTTCGCTCCCAAAATCTCTGCCGCACCACGACACATAATCATTCGATTTAAAAAGATATCAAAGTATTCATACATCGTACAAATACTTTCATCAATCTGAAGATTAAGAGAAATAACCTTCTTTTCAAGATTTATCTTTAACTTAGTATCTGTAACTGCATAATTTACTCTATCATGTATATCAAACTTTGCCTTATCTACTGTTCTGACACGATTTCTACGTACATCTGTCTTATCTGCGATAATCAATGCTGCCGAAATGGCATCCTTCGCTCCACCAGTTGACTCATCATGATTACTAATTGCAGAGACAATGGTTACTCTGTCATCAAGAGTCATATTGGTATTTTTCAAAATATCATTTGCAAGAATCCCTCCATATTCCGCATGGTTCTTACGATTTATCACATTTCCGATATCATGCATAAAGCCTGCAATTCTTGCCAACTCTTTATCATGCTCAGAATAGCCAAACTTATCTAAAATAAATGCCGCCCTCTCTGCCACCAATGTCGTATGCGCCTCAGAATGGTCTGTAAAGCCAAGCACTCCTAAATCCGCATTTCCTTTTCTGATATATGCTAGCACTTCTTCATTTTTTCTAATTTCCTGATATGTCACTTTTCTCTTCCTCTCCTAAACTATCAATTATATACTTCATCTATGCTACACGATATATGCAAATCCTATGTGTTATATATGTAAACTCCACGTAAAATTATAAGTTTAATCGTAACTATTTAGGACAGTTCGAAGCACTTGCTGCTGAGACCGTAAGAATATGATTCAAGAATGAAAAATCCATTTGCGTAGCAAATTTAGGATGGATTTTTCTACGTAATTATGAAGGTACTGAATAATTACGTTTAATCATCCACATCAAAACTCTCTAACACACTCTTCTTTTGTACTGGCTTGGAATCTCCGTGTTTTACCATTAGCATTGTACAAAAAGCAAGACAACTAAACACTACTGCATAAGGAAACAACGTTCTATAAGAAACATGCTCCAATAAAAATCCTGAAAGAATTGGCGTAATTACCTGTGCAGACATAGAAAAAGTATAATAATATCCCGTGTATTTTCCAACATCCCCCGCTGCACTGATTTCCACTACCATCGGTAAAGAATTTACACCAATTGCTGCCCACGCGAACCCGATAATTGCAAAAAACAAATTCATGGACACATGATATGTACTATACACCCCTGCACATGAATAACAGAAGGCAAGTAATACAATACCTATCAATATCGTCTTTTTTCTACCTATCTTGCCAGAAATTGTACCAATCGGAATATAACTAATAATCGCTGCTACCGTAGCTACCATCAGACAATTTGCATATCCACCATTTTCCAATCCCCATACATGAGTTGCATAACGCGAAAACGCTGTTGTTACCGCATTATATGCTGTAAACCATAGTGCAACAGAAATCAAAATAAATACAAGACTTTTCTTTACTTCCTTTGGCAATGCTGCTGTATCTCGGAACTCTTCTTCCCTTGTTTCATTTTCTTCTGATATTCCCGCCCGAAGCTTATTCTCTTTAATGGTAAAGAATAAAATCACAACTGCCGCCACCATTAAAATAGCAACTGACAAAAATAATGGAAGATACTCCGGTCTGTCACCACTTCCAACCAAAACCTTAATCATAATTAAGGAATAGACACCACCAACAGCACCCATGAGATTAATAATTGCATTCCCTTTACTTCTAAGGGGCTTAGGCGTCAAATCCGGCATCAATGCAACTGCCGGTGAACGATATAATCCCAAAGACAATAATAAGAAAAATAGTGATGCCACAAATAGGAGCAACAACCGCGCATGATCTGCATACCATAACAACATCAAAAATGTAACTGCAAGAGCTGTTCCTACTAAAATAAATGGCATTCTTTTTCCTATCTTTGTATTCACCTTATCTGATAAAGAACCAAATAAAGGAAGTAAAAACAATGCAAGTACATTGTCCATAGCCATAATAGCACCTGTCAGTGTCTCTCCCATACCAAAGGTATTCTTTAAAATCAGTGGAATAACATTATCATACATCTGCCAAAAGGCACTAATTGATAAAAATGCCATACCGATTAGGATTGTACGTTTATAATTCAGCTTCATCTTATTGTTCCCCAAACTTTCTTCATTTATAATCTGCTCTTCCACACACTACCTCTTCATTGTAATCGTTTTCGAAATAGGACGCAAACACTTTCTTACTAATTTCCAAAATTTAATAATACTGCCATTAAATTCGGACACGCTTATTACACATACAAAATTGTAATAATTATTTATCCAAAGCAAGCATAATTGTATATATAATTCACATAATCTTGTCGTTATGCATCATATTGCATGCTTTTTCTCTAAATGCAATAGAAAATATGCACAATCTTCGCTGTATTATAACCTCAATGTCGATAATTGTCGAATCAAATCCCTGCCAGTAACACTGTTCTTGTGCAAAACCATTAACATACCTTCAACTCTTTTGATATTTTTATGCATATTAATGAAAAAAATTACAAAAAAAGAGTTGACATAAACATGAAACTATGTAATAATCATTTCAAGAAACAACGTTACATAATTTTAAAGAACAGTGTTCTTTTAGAGATGTATTTCATGCTTTCTTTCATGACAATTTAAGTTGGGGGACTTAAATCGTTATGTTTATCACGATGAGGTGATATAGTAATTGGGGAAACAGATAAACAGAGGGGAAAATTAGTGAGTTATAGCATCTAACGAATGTGTAAAGGGAAAGATGTAAAAGGGAACCAAATGTGTAAAAGGGAATTCAAAAACGTGTAAGGGGAACACGGAAATTGGGGAATTCAAAAAAGTGTAAAAGGATTAAAACGTAATAAAAAAAGAAGACTGTTGGGGAACGGGCTTCTTTTTTTATGCCTTTTTATACTATGAAATAAAAGGTTGGAAGAATATTGTCCTCCAACCTTTTTTGTTTATCTTAATCCCATGAAAAGAATGATTAAAATCATACACGGAATCACATATGTCACGTAGCCCTTCAGCCATCTTGGCATCTTCATACCTTCACCTGTATTTACTTCTTCCAGATATTTATCATATCCCCACCCCCACTTGGTAACACAGAATAACAAGAATATTAAAGAACCAATTGGCAATAATAAATTGCTAACAATAAAATCTTCTAAATCCAGCACTGTGCTATTAGCACCTCTTGGCTGAAAATGACTCCATACATTAAATCCTAATACACAAGGCATAGAACCAATGAGTAAAATTATACCATTTATCAAGGATGCCTTCTTTCTGCTCATATTCCATTTATCCATCCAACATGCAATAATATTTTCAAATACTGCAATTATCGTAGAGAATGATGCAAATGTCATAAACAAGAAGAACAGCGTTCCCCAGATACGACCTACAGGCATTGCACTAAATACATTCGGTAATGTCACAAAGATTAGTTCCGGTCCCGCTCCTGGATCAACCCCAAAAGCAAAACATGCAGGGAAAATAATCAAGCCAGAAAATACCGCTACAAAGGTATCTAACAAAGCTATTCTAATAGATTCCCCCCATAAAGTATGGTCTTTGCTCATATAGCTACCAAATATTTCCATGGATCCAATACCAATACTCAGAGTAAAAAATGCCTGATTCAAGGCCGCTACCATAACATTGAAAAGACCTAACTTTTCCACCTTACTCCAATCAGGAACCAAATAGAACTTCAAGCCCTCCATACCGCCTTCCAGCAAGATACTGTTCACTGCCAGAATTGCAATTAAACCAAGCAAACATAGCATCATCGGCTTGCTAATCTTCTCCACACCCTTTTGAACACCAAGCGAGCATACCAAAAAACCACCTGCCACAACTAGTGCCATCCAAAAGGTTAGTCCATACGGATCCTGTAGCATGCCATCATAAGCTGCCTGAACCTGTGCTGTATCAACTGCTACAAAGTCACCTTTTAAAAAGCGATAAAAATAACTAAGCATCCAACCGGAAACTACGGTATAAAACATCATCAGCAAATAATTTCCGACCATTGCCACATTTCCATGCCAATGCCATTTCTGCCCAGGCTTCTCTAACTCCTGATAACAGTTTACTATACTCTTTCTACTAGCTCGTCCTACCGCAAATTCCATCGTAAGAACCGGTACTCCTACTGTAATTAAGAAAAAGAGATAAAATAATACAAAAATACCTCCACCATTTTGTCCCGTTACATACGGAAACTTCCACACATTTCCGATACCAATTGCACATCCTGCCGATATCAGAATAAAGCCAAGTCTGGACTTAAAACTTTCTCTTTTCATATAAACCCTTACCCTTTCAGCACCTGCTAACTTGCTAAATCT
>JAFSCH010000135.1 GCA_017436865.1 Lachnospiraceae bacterium | reverse complement strand
TACTAATAATCCCGACTGATATTCAAAAACTTGTATTCCAGTAGGGGTAAATGCTACTAATAATCCCGACTGATATTCAAAAACTTGTATTCCAGTAGGGGTAAATGCTACTAATAATCCCGACTGATATTCAAAAACTTGCATTCTAGTCGGGGCAAGTATCACTAATATCTTTGATTAGTATAAAAGTAGTGTTGGGCACAATTGGTTACTTTTAACTTCCCCTCCTTCTCGCTAGCATGTATTTTGGGTCGATACAAAATAATTTTACTACCAGACCCAAATATTCCACTTTTTTGGTTCTTGACATCTATTTTTTTATTGCTAGACCCAAAAAACCCTAATTCAGGGTTAGTGGAATGAAGTTAATGAATTTATAGATCTAAATACTTAGCATAATACATGTTTTGGACATATATACACTAACCATAGCTTAAATGTCCATATTAGTAGGCTATTTCGCTATAGCATTCACCAAATTGGACATATACAAGCTCAAACTTCTTGCTATGTCTAGATTTTAGTTGTTTTTGTGGACATAGCAGAACTACTTTTTTGCATATGTCCAAACAAAGCTTTTCTTAACTAAAAAGAGCAGATTATTGGACATTTTATAATACTTTTCCTTGTATATGTCCAAAACAAAATATAACTTCGTTTCACAGCGTAGTGTGTATTAAGTTTTTTACTTAGTGAACTGCAATAATTTACTAGGTTCTTATTCACAAACATGACTGCACTCCTTCAAAACTTTGAACAAAGCGAATGAATATGCTGAAAATGCTTTGGAGCGGTTTGTGCTATTTCCTTAATGGAGCAAAGAGGCATGAAAATCTGCTTGGAGAACTGGCCGAGCGAAGCGAGTTTGCGTGTTAGCAATGAGCCAAACAAGACTGCTTGCAGGCTTACTTGGCGAATGCCACGATAGTGCGCTTGCGCAACTATGCGGAAAGCAGAATAAATCAAACATGCCGAACGCACCATTTAGGAAATACCAAACAAGCGGGTTTGCATTTGAGGCATATTCATTTGCTATACACAAAACCTGAAAAGGAGTGCTCATAGCCTTGAATATTACTCCTCTAAACTTGAATTTATTTGATAATGAAAAAGAAAAATGATAAAAATTGTAACCTTTTTCTTTTTTCAAGTGTATGATTAGTGAAGGCCTTAAAATACATACAAAGGAGAACTCATGAGAGAAACAGTCCAAGAATTGATAGAGCGTTATCAGAATAATCTTTTTGCAACGGCATTTAGTGTTTGTAAAAATGCGCAGGATGCAGAAGATGTGGTGCAGGATACGTTTATTCAATATCATACAAGTAGAAAAGAATTTGAAAGTGAGCAGCATATACGTGCGTGGTTACTGAGAGTAGTGATAAATAAAGCAAAGAATGTCAATCGAACCTTTTGGAGGCAGAATAAGGTGACGTTAGAGGATTACATGGAAACATTGTCCTTTGAGACACCGGAATCGGAGAATCTATTTGAAACGGTAATGAAGCTTCCGGAAAAATACCGTATTGTCATTCACTTATTCTATTATGAAGATTACTCAGTTCAGGAAATAGCCAACATCATGCAGATAACACAAAGCAATGTGAAGGTCAGATTGTCACGAGGCAGACAGTTGCTCAAGGAATGTTTAAAGGAGGAATGGGAAGATGACAAATAAAGAGAAGTATAAACAGGCATTTTCGGTATTACAGACCTCCGATGACTTTAAAAGGGAGATGGAGAATATGATTAAATTACAGAAAAAGCATAAAGTGAATGTAGCAGTTGCAGTAGCAATCATTTGTCTTATATTGATAGGTGGAACGAGTACAGCCTATGCTGCCAATATAGGAGGAATTCAGAGAATGGTGCAAATATGGATTCATGGAGATCAGACGGATGCAGTAATGGAATTCAAGGGTGATGGCTCTTATGAAATGACATATCAGGATGAAGCAGGGAATACGGTTGAAAGGGGAGGTGGAGGAATTGCATTTGAAGAAGATGGAACGGAACGCCCTTTAACCCAGGAAGAGCTTCTTCAGGAATTAGTTAATCCGGAGGTTGAGTATCGTGAAGATGGTACGGTATGGGTATATTATCAAAGTCAAAAGCTGGAGATAACCGATAAGTTTGACGAAAATGGTATTTGCTTTGTCAAAGTTTCTGATGGAACAGAAACGCTTTATGTGACAGTAGAATATCAGAAAGGGTGGAGTGTAAGCGGCGATAAATATATTATCCCTGCAGATTCGAATTAGAGAAAAATGCCGATTGCGTTAAAATGATGCAAAAAGTCGAGAGGTAATTATTTAAAAGATAATTGGACTTATGCATGATTTTAGGTAGTCGGCATTTTTTAACTGTTTTTAACCTGTTTATAAATTATCTTAAAATAGTACAAAAGTACCTTGCGCACAAGGTGAGAATACATTATGATAACCCTCGTTCCAATGTACAAATAATCGATTACGGATAAATAACAAAACAGGAGGGTATTTCATAGTGAAAAGAATAAGGAATAGTATTCAATGTGTAGCATATATTATGCTGATTATGTTATTGCTGCTAGGTTCTTTACCTTTGAGTGGTGTGTTTGCGGAAGTAACAAATACACAAGAACGTACATTAATTAATGAAACAAATATATTAGAAAATAAACAAGTGGAGGAAAGTGAAGCTGAAGGAAGTGAAGTAATAGAAACTACAGAAAGTATATTCACACAGGAATTAGAAGTTATAGAAGATGTTACATTAGAAGGAGCAGAAGCAACAGAAGGTACAACAGAGGAAGAAACACAACCTACACCACAAGAAAAGTTAGAAATACAACTACAGGCAAGCATAGAGAAAGAAGGATACTTTTCTTATCGAGACTATTATGGAAAAAGCGTCCAGCTTTCTTTTTTTGTGGAGGAATGGCAGGGGGATACAGAGTTATATGTGACAGCTGTGTCAACTAATGAAGCGGTAATAGAACCAGCGACACAGCAAGAGAAATATTCTATAAGTGATGGTTTGATCCTATTTACCGTAACAGGAGTAGGGGAAGCAGAGCTTGTTTTAGAATTAGTAGATAATGAGTCGTATAAGGCCGAGGAGCTTAGAATTCCGGTTAAAGTTACGAATAGTGGAATAAAGGATGAGGATTTTTTTATTTCCTATACACCATACCATACACAAGAATCTATTATCTTTACAGGATTTGCAGAATGGGAACAGTTTTTGGAACAGCATCGTTATTGGCTTTCAGGAACCATTCAATTAGGTATATCACAGGTTGGTGAAAGCTTTTATGAGAAAATGCATATAAAAAAAGAGAATACGGATGAAGTATGGCAAGAAAAACAACATGATATGGAAGAAGAAGCAACCATGCAGAACTATGAATTTTGGTTAAGTAACGCTCAGACAAATACATCAACTGAAAATGTAGAAAATGGAAAACGAACATTTCAACTAGGAATCGATAGAACAGCACCACAAAATACATACTTTACTTATAGTCAGAACGCTTACGAGCCAACCAGTACAGAAAGTAAAAAGTATTATAGTGAGAATATAACATTAAGTGGAGCATTTGAGGATTCATTAAGTGGTGTTGAGCGAATGGAATACACGACGCAGGCGGATTTAGGAGAGACTGCAAAATGGGAAACCATGCATGACATAGAATTTCAAGGAAGCCAGGTATTATATGAACAGGCTTTAGAAGAAGGAATCTATACAGGTATTGCTATTAGGGCGGTGGATAGAGCCGGAAATGTAAGCAAAACGATTGAGTTAAGAAACGAGATGGGGGATTTCATACAGATTATTGTGGATAACAGGGAGCCGATTCTCGACATTATGTTGAAAACTCAAGATGAGAACTGCTATCAGGGGGAATGGACCAATCAAGCGATTACGATTGCGGTTCAGGAAAATAGAACAAGTCAAACAATAGCAGGTATACGATGTATTCAGTATCAGTATGTGAGTATTGGTGGAGAATATGAGCCGGAACAATGGAGAGAGCTTCCTGTAGAGAAGGAAATAAAAATTGGTTATGATCAGGAAATAGACGTCAATCAGAATGGAACCTATTATTTCCGAGCGATCTCTAATACTGGAGTTATAACAGATATCGAAACACAAAAAAAGACAGCATCTAGAGTCCGTTTACAACAAAGCTTACCAGAGAAGCAGGAACAGATAGTTGAAGCGCCCATATTAAAAGAGGGACAGGAGTGGTATAACAAGAAAACAGGTGTGCCTGCAATTTTCTTTGCTTATCCGGATTATGATGATGGAATGGAAAGCTTAGAATATGGTGCGCCGATAACGGTTTATACGAGACTGACAAGAAATCATGCAGAAAACGAAAATGCAGAGGACAATACGGCAGAAATACTAGAACAATCTGCAACCATTGGAATACGTAGTGACGAACAATATCAGCAACTGTCTCATATAAAAAAAGAGAATATAGAACAAAGTAATGAGGATTATATAAGAGAAAATATACAGCAAAATATAAAGTCCCTAAGCATTGATTTTTCTTATGATTCTCAGACAGGCTATGCAAAGGATGGGATTTATGAACTACAATATTGGATAAAAGATGAGGCAGGAAACGAATCGGAGCATGATGCTTACATCTATAGAATAGATACCCATGAGCCAGAGTGCTTAGAAGTGTTTGTGGACGGAACGAAAATGCAGGAGGAAATAGCAAAGACCATCCAGTATGAACGTTTTTATCAGTCGGCAGTAAATGGAAGTGCGAGTGCTGATTTTGGTGTAAGTGGTAAGCGTTTTATAAAACTGATGTTAACAGAAGAAGCAGAAATAACGGAAAATAGTAGTGGTTGGCAGGAAAATGACAAATTTGTCATAAATCCGTGCGAAAGAGGATGTATCTATATGCTTGCAGAGGATGTGGCAGGGAATCAAGCTATCCTCAAAACACAGGGGATAGTTGTGGATAATCAGGAGCCAAAAGGAGAGTATGGTGGAAAATTCATCAAGCTTTTAACGAAGGCAAATAACAATCTTTTCTATCATGACGATATAACCTTTTCACTTTCGGCAGAGGACATGCCACAAGAGAAAGGATTTTCTGGAATAGAAAGTTTTTCTTGTGTAATGGGTACAACAGAAAAAGAACAGAAAAAAGAGATTTTTTCTTTTACTAAAACGCTTCCGAGTAAAGAAGAGTTAATTAAGGCAAAAAATTACACCACAACAGAAATATTAAATGCAGCAGCTTATGAAGGGAATGAAGCCTATATTGAGATTACGGTTCAGGATCGATGTGGCAATGTAACAACTGACCGTGAGGAGCTTAAAATTGATATGACGGCGCCACAGGTAGAGATAGAATTTGACCAAAAGGATCCAAGAAATGGGTGCTATTATCAGCTGGCCAGAACAGCAACTATTCACATACAAGAGCTTAACTTTGATGGGAATAGAGTAAAGATAGAAGCAACCAAAGATGGTGAGATTTATCCAATTTCTATATCAGAATGGCATTCGGAAGGAATTAATCACTGGGCCGATATCGTCTTTTCGGAGGATGGAGATTATACCATGCGTGTGAGTTGTACGGATCTTGCAGACAATGAATCCGGAGAGGTCAGTATAGAACCGTTTACGGTGGATATGACAAAGCCAATTGTAGAAATCACATATCATAATCAGAATGTGCAGAATGAACATTATTATCAGACAGAACAGACAGTGACAATTTTGGTAAAGGAACACAATTTTTCAGAATCGGATTTTACATTAAGTGTTGAGCCACAGATAACAGTCGGTGAGTGGAGTCATATAGGTGATGAACATTTTTTAGAGTTGTACTTTACACAGGATAATTCATACCGATTTTGGTGTAGTGTGTTAGATTTAGCAGGAAATGAGGCAGAGATAATGGAAGAGGAATGTTTTGTAATTGATTCTCAGGCGCCTCAGATTGTGATACAAGGAGTAGAAAATGACTCGGCAAATGCAGAAGAAATTCATCCAATTGTTATGGTTTATGATACCAATCCAAATGCTCAGGGAGTAGAGCTTACGGTAACAACAGGGCTAGGTGAAGCTGTAGCTGTAGCGGTGCAGGCTCAAGAGGTGGAAGAAGGATATTCATATTGTCTGACGGATATGTCACAGAAAGAAGATAATGTTTATCTGTTGGAAGTAACGGCATCGGATATGGCAGGAAATAGTAGTACGCTAACCTATCGCTTTTCATTGAATCGACATGGCTCAACCTATGATTTATCACAATTGGCATCTTATACAAAACGGGTATATAACCGCTTTGAGCAGGTGGAGGATATCTGTATTACAGAAATGAACGTGGATAGAATAGAAGAGTATGCTTTTTATGTTACAAGAAATGGGAAAATGCTTACCTGTATGGAAAGAAACGTGCAATCTCATGAAGTTTCTTCGCAAGAAGAAATCTATTATTATGTAGAGAAGGAGGGAGATGAGAGAAAAGGCTATATAAATCGTTATTTTTTTCCACGAGAGAATTTTACCCAAGAGGGTATTTATCGAATAACCTGTTATTCTAAGGATAGAGCAGGAAATGAAAGTAATAATACATTGGAAGAGAAAAATGCAGAGATTTCATTTGTAATTGACAATACGGCGCCGAAGGTGGTTGTAAATGGAATCAAGGAAGGTGAAATTTACAATGAAGAAGCGCGGAAAGTGAATATTATGGTGCAGGATAATTTTTTGTTAAAACAAGCAGTCTTTTCTCTTGTGACAGAATCCGGAGAAGTGTTGGAAAGCTGGGATTATATGGAGTTTGTCCAGAATGCAGGTGATACCATGACAATTACCATACCTAGTCGTGAAGAAAAACAGTTTTTAGTGTATCAGGTAAGTGATGCAGCTGGAAACGAGCTGGTGTTATTACCTGATACGGAGAAAGCTCCAAAAGGCTTTTTAATTACCACTGATACATGGCTACGATTTATCAGTTCGCCAATAAAAGTAATGGTAAGTGTGATTGGCTGTATAGGTGTTATTGCCACAGGTTTGCTTTATATAAAAAGAAAGATGTGGAATCTCAGGTTCTTTGAATAGAGATAGTTGGATAGAGTCGGTTTTGATGATATAATTAATAGAAAGGTTAATCACATTGTTGTGCAAAAGGGAGATTATATCATGGAAATTATAACATTTATTACGCTGGAAGAACGATTAGAAAATAGAATTTCAACGGATACTCGGGAAATACACAGTTCGTTAGTAAAGAAAATGCTAAAAATAAATGAAGAAGTAGTTCGTAGTGGGTTAACAGTGTTAGAGGAATATGAAAAGGATGAAAGTTTGCCTTATATGCTGTCTTTGGGACTTAAATTAGTGCATTATGGAACAGAACCTCAAATAGTAGAAACCATTCTGTTAAATACAGCACTTGTGAATAATATAGATTTATTGACTAGTTTGCTTGTTATGGATGCGGTGTTATCTATTCAGAAAATGTATGCACCGGAGATAACAAAAGAGTTATTATTGTCTTATTTTCGACATGATGTTAAGGGTAAAATAGAAAAGGAATTAGATGATTTGAAGCTAAATACAAGAGGCCCTTTAACTAATAAGGAAGTTGAAGAACTAATAAAAAATAATAAGAGTGAATCGTAACAAAGAGAGGACATTTGTATATAGATGTCCTCTTTATTATTTTCTTTTTTATGGGGGGATTTTATGATATGATATATAAGACTATGAATGCAATTTGTGACAAGAATACCTTGACTGCTTGCAGGCAAAGGTATTTTTGCCACAAATTATATGAGTGTCAACGCAGTGAGAAAACGCTGGTTTTCGAACTGACATTCATAGTATATCTTGTATGTAAGAAAGGAACTAAACATGTCCGATAAAAAATACGTTTCAATGTGGGGAAATGCCATCTCCATTGCAGATAGAAGACCTGAAAATTATGCAAAGAATTTAACGCTCCGTTACCCGATTCATCCGGTGTTTAATGGAGATAAAATAAAGATAACCTTAGATAACTTCTGCGGTACAGAAGCTGTCACCATCAGTGAGGTTTATTTGGCACAGAATCAGAAAAATGGCAGCAAAGAGATAAAAAAGGAAACGGTAACAGCAGTAACCTTTGGAGGCAATACCTCTGTAACGATTCCAAAGGGAGAAGCGGTAGTCAGTGATGAGATACCATTTGAGGTTTTCAAAGGGCATGACATAAGTGTCAGCATGTATCTGGGTGATTTTACCGAAATGCGTTCCGCGGTACTGATTACAGGACCATTATCAAAGGGCTATTATTCCGTAGGAAATCATGCAGCAGAGGAAGAACTTCCGATGAATGATACAAGAAGCACAAACTGGTTCTATTTTTTTAGTAATATCGAGATAAACACAGATGCGGATAATCGTGCATTAATTTGCTATGGTGATTCGATTACTTCACAGGCATGGCCGGATTATTTGACACTTCGTGTTGAGAAAAATGCAGATAATAAGACTGCGATTGTACGACGTGCAGCAAGTGGAACGAGAATTTTAAGACAGTATGACAACATTACCTATGATTCTTATGGATTAAAGGGTTCTATCCGTTTTCCGAGAGAAGCAATGGTGTCTGGTGCGGATACTGTGATTATTCAGCAAGGAATCAATGACATTATTCATCCGGTTGGTGTAGAAGTGAATCCGTTCCGTCCATGGAGTGATTTACCAACCGTAGAAGAGATGATCGAAGGCTATCGCATGTACATCGAAAAGGCAAGAGAGTATGGGCTGAAGGTCTATATGGGAACGCTTCTTCCAATTTATGGCTGGCGTACCTATGAGCCATTCCGTGATGATTTGAGAAACGCGTTGAATGATTGGATGCGAACAACCAAGGAAATTGACGGTGTGATTGATTTTGATATGGCAGTTCGTGATAGGGTGAATCCGGCGGCGTTTGCGGATGGATTCGACAGTGGTGACCATCTCCATCCATCTAAGAAAGCATATCAGAGAATGGCAGAAACAGTACCGGGATGTATTTTGTAACAGAGGTGAGTTTATGAGTATTGAGCGTGAGCATGAAAAGAATGAAATAGCAAAAGAAGCCATGCGAATGGCGTGGCCGGCAGTGTGTGAGTCCTTTTTTGTGGCTCTTGCCGGTATGGTGGATTCGTTGATGGTGAGTTCCTTGGGTTCGGCTTCGGTGGCAGCAGTAGGACTTACAACGCAGCCTAAATTTTTAGGATTAGCTTTATTTTTTGCAGTAAATGTTTCGATTTCGGCTTTGGTTGCACGCAGAAGGGGAGAAAAAAGACAGGACTCAGCCAATCAGATTCTTTTGGTGGCGTTGTTGTTTGTTGTGTTAGCTACGATAGTAGTTTCTTCTGTCTGTGTGGGATTTGCTAATGAGATTATTCGTTTTTGCGGCTCGGCAGAGGATACTCATGATACAGCTGTTCTTTATTATCGCATTATCATGGGAGGGATGATTTTTAATGTCATATCCATGGCAATTAATGCAGCGCAGCGAGGTTCCGGTAATACAAAGATTGCTATGCGAACCAATTTAACTTCAAATGTAATAAATATGATAGGCAACTATTTATTGATTCAGGGTCATTTGGGATTTCCGGCGCTCGGGATTAAAGGGGCTGCAATAGCTACTGTTTTTGGAACCGTAATAGCGTGCCTTATGAGTATTTGCTCATTATTCAGGAAGGATAATTTTGTCAGTATTCCGTATATTATTAGAGAAAAAATTAAACCTGCATTGGAACCGCTTGTTAGTATGTTTAAACTCGGTTTTTCTGTATTTATTGAGCAGGTATTAATGCGCGTTGGATTCATGTCTACTGCTATGATGGCGGCTTATATGGGAACAAATGCCATGGCGGCACACCAGGTAGGAATGAACATTTTAGGACTGACCTTTTCTTTTGGTGATGGTATGCAGGTGGCAGCAGTAGCATTGATTGGAAGAAGCCTTGGAGAAGGTAATCAGGAAAAGGCAAAATTATATGGAAAGACTTGTCAAAAGATAGGTCTTGGTATTTCCTGTGCTCTTGCGGTAATTTATTTTCTTGGTGGAGAGATGTTATATCGTTTGTTTTTTGAAGAAGAAGAGATTGTTGCAATTGGCGTAGGAATTATCAGGACAATTATTTTTATTGTATTATTCCAGGTGTCACAGGTTATTTATATGGGGTGTCTTAGAGGTGCAGGAGATACCGCATATACAGCAATGGCATCTACGATTAGCGTAACAGTGATAAGAACAACAGCATCTTATCTTTGCGGATTTACGTTAGGGCTTGGTATGGTAGGAATCTGGATGGGAATCTTAGCAGACCAAATAGCGAGATTTTTGTTTGCATCGATTCGATTCAAACAGGGAAAATGGACGAAGATTCATATTTAACAAAGGAGACTAGAATACAATGCCGACACTTTTATTTATCAATGCCTGCGTGCGCGGAAGGGATTCCAGAACGTTACAGCTTGCAGAACAGCTATTAGAGAGTATTCGGGAAGAGAACAAGAAGGATATGGCTTTTCATATAGAGGAAATCAGGCTTTCTACGGAGAATCTGTTACCACTTAATTATGAAAGATTGCAGAGAAGAGATGAGCTGCTTGCAAATGGTATCGTTAGTGATACGATGTTTGATTATGCCAATGCAGTTGCGCAAGCGGATATGCTTGTGATTGCGGCGCCATACTGGGACATGTCTTTCCCCTCAACGTTGAAAATTTTCTTTGAAGCGGCAAGTGTTGTTGGCATTACGTTTTCCTATGCAGAGGATGGAACGCCAGTAGGTTTGTGTCAGGCACAGGATATGTATTATGTGACAACAAGTGGAGGCTATATTGGTGATTGTAATTTTGGGTTTGAGTATGTAAATGCGCTTTGTAAGTTATATGGCATAGAACATTCTCATTTTGTTAGTGCACAAGGGCTTGATTTAGAAGGTGCAGATGTGGCTGCCATTATGGAACAGCCAACGATGGAAGACTATTAATTAAACAAAGGTAACTAATAACGATTTTTTATGCGACAAGCTACTACAGACGTGGATATATAATATGAGGTATATAATAAATGATGCATTCCGGTGACAAGGAAAAACTGCAAAAAGCAGAGGAAATTGCACAACAGATATGGAAGCTTTCAAGAGACAAACTTTTGATTAACTTAAGATTTCTAGACAGGGCTTTATCAAGCCTTGTTTTTCACGTTCAATACGGTCTTGACGGAATCGGTTGTGATGGTAAGACGGTGTTCTATGACCCATTATATGTGTTAGAACAATATAAAAAAGAGCAAAACAGTATAACGAGGGCATATTTACATCTTCTTATGCATTGTATTTTCAATCATTCTTATCGTTATGGAAGATTAGAACAGGAGCAGTGGGATCTGGCGGTTGATTTGGCTGTGGAGAATGCAATTCTGGAGCTTGGGTTAAGTGGTATGGAAAACTCTCGAGATGAGAAGGAAAAAGAGGTTTTGGAAGAGTGGAAGAATCGCATAGGAGTGCTCACGGCAGAGAAAATCTATCGAAGACTGTTAGAGGAACCGTTGCAGTCAGAAGAGTTACAAAATATAAGAAGGTTATTTTTCTGTGATAGGCATATCATGTGGAAAGAACAGGAAACAATAGAGATTACGACAGAAGAATGGAAAAAGATTAGCGAACGGATTAAGGCAGAGCTGAAATCCTTTTCAAAAGATAAAATGGATAAAAAGAGTATGATACAGAACCTCGAGGAGGCAACCAAGGAACATTATGATTATGGCGACTTCTTGAGGCGTTTTAGTGTTAGTGGGGAAGATATGCTGGTGAATGATGATGAGTTTGACTACGTGTATTATACCTATGGCTTGCAGCTCTATGGTAATCTTCCTCTTGTGGAACCTTTAGAATATAAGGATGTCAATAAAATCAAGGAATTTGTCATAGCGATTGATACCTCTGCTTCTTGTAGAGGTAAGGTAGTACAGGCATTTTTGAATAAAACCTATTCCATTCTTAAGAGCAGTGAGAATTTTTTCAGAAAGGTAAACATTCATATTATCCAGTGTGATTCGCAGGTGCAGAGTGATACGAAGATTACCTGCGATGATGATTTTGAGGCATTTATGAAGCATGGAAAGCTAGAGGGCTTTGGTTCGACGGATTTTCGCCCTGTGTTTACTTATGTAAACCGGTGCATTGAAAGAGGAGAGTTCGAAAATCTAAAAGGATTGATTTATTTCACGGATGGATATGGTGTTTTTCCAACACAAAAGCCATCTTATGATACGGCATTTGTGTTTTTGGAAAACGATTTTGAACAACCAGAGATTCCACCATGGGCAATCAAACTAGTACTTTCCAGTGAGGAGATAGAAAGTAATTAAATTTAGGTTTAGTGAAGTATGGGGAGTCAGAGTGTTGGGCACAATTCTGGGACGCAAAGCCTAAGAGTTACTAAATGTCCTCTTCTGACAGCTTTGATTAGCACTCTCTTGCGCATAGGTGCGCAAGCGCACTATCGTGGCATTCGCCAAATAAGCCTGCAAGCAGTCTTTCTTGGCTCATTGCTAACACGCAAACTCACGTCGCTCGGAAAGAGCTCCAGAGGTTGCTTGCTGTCATTAGAGAACATTAAGAAACTCTAAGACTTTGCTTTACAGAATTGTGACCAACACTCGGACTCCCCTGCTACACTTCATTAGGATGAAAAGTTGATGAATTTATAGATTTAAATACTTAACATAATACATGTTTTGGACATAGATACACTAACAATAGCTTAAATGTCCAAATGAATAGGTTATTTTGCTATAATAT
>JAFSCH010000046.1 GCA_017436865.1 Lachnospiraceae bacterium | reverse complement strand
GCCATGCCGACCACTCGCAACAAAGTTGCTCGTTGTCGCGGCGTTCGCCGTATACATCTTCGCTCGAATATGTCTGCCTGTGAGCTAGCTCCCGCAGCCAATTCGGCTCATCTGTGCATGGCTCACTTTAACGCGCAAACTCAAATTTAACAAAAAAGCCTTTACAGAACAGCACTTACACTATTCTACAAAAGCCTTTGTTTTTAGAAAATATTATATTTCTCCTGCATCATACAGTTCATTCGCATAACGCACAGAACCCATTGCATCCTTGGAATAGAAATCTGCTCCTATCATATCAGCATACTCTTGTGTTAATACTGCTCCGCCAACCATTACACGACAGTTCGCATGATTCTCTCTTAGCAATTTAATCGTTTCTTCCATATTTACAACCGTAGTTGTCATTAACGCACTTAAACCTACTAAGCGAACATTCTGTTCTTGTACAGTCTTCAAAATCAGTTCTGGTTCTACATCTTTACCTAAATCTATCATTTCAAAGCCATAGTTCTCTAAAAGAGTTTTTACGATATTCTTACCAATATCATGAATATCACCCTTTACCGTTGCAATAACAATCTTTCCTTTGGATTCACTCTTTTTACCAGATTCTGACAACACTTTTTTAATTGCTTCAAAGGAAGCCTTTGCCGCATCAGCACTCATTAAAAGTTGTGGAAGGAACATCTTCTTTTCTTCAAATCCCTTTCCAACCACATCAAGAGCCGGAATCAACTTGTCATTAATAATCGACAGAGAATCATTTCCTTCTGCTAACAACTTCATCGTTGCCTGATATGCACTTTCTGTTAATCCCTTGATAATTGCTTCATCTAACGTCAGTTCACTACTTTTACTATTGACTACGCTCTTCAGTTGTTCTGCCGGAGTACCACATTTTTCAATATATTCTATGCACTGATCATCTTCGCCAATCAAAGCATTAAAGCTATAATATGCCGCCATCATTGGTTCACTGGAAGGATTTACGATACCAGCACTTAATCCATTCTGTAATGCCATTGTGAAGAAAGTAGTATTCACTTTGCCTCTCTCCGGTAATCCAAACGAAATATTAGATACACCAAGCACTGTATGAATGCCCAATTCATAACGAATTCGTCTAAGCGCTTCTAACGTAATCAACGCATTATCCTTTCCTGTACTGATGGTCATTACTAATGCATCCATAACCAAATTCTTTTTTGGAATTCCATAGCTTTCTGCTGTTTTTACTATCTTTTCTGCAATCGCAATACGCCCCTCTACTGTTTCAGGAATACCACCTTCATCCAAACACAGACATACCACTACTGCACCATATTTCTTAGCTATCGGAAATACACTTTCCATCGATTCTTTTTTACCATTAACCGAATTCAACATGGGCTTACCATTATAACAGCGTAACGCCCTTTCCATTGCAATCGGATCTGATGTATCAATTTGTAAAGGTAAATCAATAATAGCTTGAATTCCAGTTACTGCTTCTTCCATAAGCTGAGGCTCATCAATTTCTGGAAGCCCAACATTTACATCAAGAATATGTGCACCTTTTTCTTCTTGTGTCAGGCCTTCTTTATAAATATATTCCATGTCATGATCACGAAGAGCCTGTTTGAACTTTGACTTTCCGGTTGGATTGATTCTCTCACCTATAATCAGAGGCTTTCTGGTAAAATATACTGCGTGATTATAAGAGGATACCACTGTAAGCTTCTTATCTGTTATCGGCTGTATCTCTATATCCTTACATACAGAAACCAATTCCCTGATATGCGCTGGTGTTGTGCCGCAACATCCACCAACTGCACTTGCACCATTTTCTACCAACAGCTTTACTTTCTGTGCAAATTCTTCTGGCTCTACATCAAATACTGTCTTTCCATTTACAACAGACGGTAATCCTGCATTCGGATTAATGACTATTGGAATTGAACAACATGCTGTTAACTCTGGAAGAAGTTTTAACATCTGTTCTGGTCCTAATCCGCAGTTAAAACCTATCGCATCAACACCAAGCCCTTCTAACATTGCTGTTACGGATGCTACATCTCCACCTGTTAACAGCTTTCCATTTTCATCAAAAATCATTGTTACAACAACTGGTAAATCACTATTTTCTTTTGCTGCCAAAACTGCTGCCTTAATCTCATAGGAATCGCTTACTGTTTCAATCAAAACAACATCAGCTCCAGCCTTATCACCAGCAACAATAATCTCTTTGAATGCCTCGTAAGCCTGCTCAAAAGCAATCTCTCCCAATGGTTTTAACAGCTTTCCAAGCGAACCAATATCAAGAGCTGTATACATTGCTGGTAAAGTTTCTTCCTTTTGCCCTTGTGCCAACAGTTCTTCTCTAACCTCTGCAATAGACTCCTTCACCAGATTGATTCCTGCAGAAACCAATTGATCTACGGAATATTCCAGATTTCTGCACTTAAAAGAATTTACACCAAAGGTATTTGCACTGATTACATTTGCACCAGCCATTAAATATTCTTTATGTACCTGTTTGATCTTCTCCGGTTGCAGAACATTCCATGTTTCAGGGATTTCTCCTGTTTGCAAACCTCTTGACTGCAATTCCGTTCCCATTGCACCATCAAAAAACAAAATTTCTTTTCCAAGCTTTTCTCTAATCTTCATATCTAAATTCACATCCTATGTTCTCACAAGTACTGCATTTTGCTATATGACAGCCTTGTTTATTTTCTGTTATTCCTATAAAAGCGGTTACACTCTTTGTTGGAAACATGAGCAGACTATCTGTCAGTGTCAATCCCAACCGTTTAGAACACTGTAAACATTCAAAAATCAATTTCTGTGCTTCTAATGCCAGATCACCATAACCTGGGCTAAATCTTGGCCTCAAATAGTAACCTTCTGTATAATATTGCTCTCTTATCTGTTCCTGCACTAAATTACAATAAGCTTCCATGCATGCCGCACCACACGCCTGAAGCACTGAAGCCTTCGCCATATTCATAATCTCATAACGTTGCAACAGCTTGTCCGCTTCAATACCTAAGGTTGCTGCAAATAGTATAACTCTGTCACATTGTGCAAGATTATCTGCAAGCTTCTGACTACGAAATGCAATCGTTCCCTCTTGCGCTTCATTTAATAAGCGTATTTCATCGTTGTGAATCCTACATTCATAACACTGATATAGATTTCTTGGCTGAATCACACGCAAAAGCTCACACAGAACTTCCTCTATCATCTGGCTAACTGCTTCATCCGGTATTTGTCCCCGATATCCAAGGTATCGATATATCTCACGTTTGTTTATATGTGATAATTGTAATTCCATACCAACACCCTTCCTCATTAAATTTCATAATTGGATATTAAAATCCATCATAACTATTCCGTATCTTCATAGTTACAATCCATCTCAAATTGCTTCACACCAGAAAATCAAACCCTTACCTAAATACTAACTATTATTATGGAACATATATTTCTGATAAATTTTCAAATATCGCACCAGCGATATCCGGCTTATTCATCGTATAAATATGAACATTATTAACACCATTTGCAATCAAATCTATAATTTGTTCTGTTGCATAAGCAATTCCTGCCTGTTTCATGGCTACAGGGTTGTCCGAAAAGCGGTCAACAATTGCCTTGAAACGAGGTGGTACCATATTCCCAGACAGAGAAATAATTCTTTTAATCTGCGATGCATTTGTGACTGGCATAATACCTGCCACAACAGGAACATTAATATTCTTTTTCAATATTTTATACATGAAATTATAATAAATATCATTATCAAAAAACATCTGTGTTGTCAGAAAATCGCACCCAGCATCCACCTTCTCTTTCAAATGTTCAATATCCTCATGCATGGTTTCCGCCTCAGGATGTCCTTCCGGATAGCAGGCACCACCAATACAAAAATCTCCTATTGTTTTCACATCTGCAATCAATTCTGATGCATGCTTATATTGATTCGGTAACGGAAAATCTGCATTCTCAGGAATATCTCCGCGAAGAGTTAAGATATTTTCTATCTTTTTCTCCTTTAGCTGTTTCACAACTTCATGAACCTTTTCTCTGGTGGATGATGCACACGTTAAATGAGCCAATGCCGGAATTCCATTCACATTCTGAATCTCATCTGCAATATCTACGGTATAATCGCTCGTCCCACCGGTAGCGCCATAAGTAACGCTCATATATACCGGCTTAATTTTTGCTATATCACAAACCACCTGCTTCACATTGTCCAACTGATATCCCTGTTTAGGTGGAAACATTTCACATGATATATGTACTCGTTCTTCTTTCAGTATATCTACTATCCTCATCTTAAAACCATGCCTTTCCGATACCTGCAAACTTTGGGTCGCAGGCACAATATTTGTAATACGAACTTTGTTCGTATGTGAAAAATTCATTTTTCACACTATCTTCTTACAAGATAACAAAACATCTCACAAATTTGGGAAACGCCGCAAAAGACGTTTCCCTTTTTATCCTACTCGCTCTTGCTCTCACAACCGCAAGTACCTTGATTCTGGAATCCACTAAATGTTCTAGACTGAATAAATTCTTCACCATCACAACCACAGGATGTATTTCTTTCCCAGCCGCAATCATTTCTTCTTTCACAATCGCAATCGTTATCACGTCTTCTGTTTCTTTCACATTCTCCATCATTTCTTCTGTTTTGCTTACAGTCATTGTCACATCTTCTGTAGCAATTACAATCATTGTTGTTTCTCCAATTATCGCAACACACATTACCACCCTGATTACAATGACACAAGAAAAACAGTAAAATTAACCATTCACACATATTATTAGCTCCTATACTAAATATCTTTATAATACTTAATATATGAACTCCCGCTAATTTGGTTACTGATTTACCGTTTTATTCCTTTTTTTTCGAACCATTTCATCGCGTACATAGCAAAATGTTTTCTCTTCACCTTCCTCTGCAAGCATATGAAGCAAAAATTCTAGTTTTCCTCTAGTATCTTCATGCAAGAATTCACTTGCCATGCCATGCTCATAATACTTAAGTGGCATATCATCCTTATAGTTCTCTTTATTGTAATTCTTGGATGCTGCCACACGGTCTATAAACATCTCTATCACATATTTATCAGGCATTTTAACAGGTATAATACCTTTTCCATCATGAGAACTATAATCCATCCAATACTCATAATGATGCTTATTGCGCCCTTTATGATGAAGCCATGCCGATGAATAACCTATGTCCATTCGCTCGGCATTATTCGGACTCTGTGTTCCTTGATAATATTTTGCTCCAACAATAAATTCGCTCGGCATATATTTAGACAAATCATGAAGCAATCCCTGCCAGTATAGCCCCACAAAAAAACATCCTTTTAGCACAAGTAACTTATGCTGTGTAATTGTCTTAAAATGTTTCCAAATATGCACTACTTTTTACCTGCCATTCTTCTGACTTTTTTATATTTTCTGCCGATTAGCATCTTTACACTTCTCGGTTTCACCTCTATCTGATTTGAGGCTACTAGTTCATCATTCACACTATCAGTATCTTCTACAACTTCCCAACGATATCCACCAGGTAACGACGGAAGTGCAAAATAATGTGTTTCCCAATGCATATTATAGGCAATATATATGGTATCATCTGCTGTTCTTTTATCCTTGCGAGCATACCCACCAAAATACATCATAGCGATATGACGATTATAATTGCTTAAGTCTACTTTCCATGCTTCCTCTGTATGATATGACAAGTCAGGGCATCCTAATCCCAGACGATCTGTCATTGTAAGCTCTTCTGGTGTATGCAGAATCGAATGCGTCTTTCGAAACAGAATCATCCTTTTTACAAATTCAAAAAACTCCCTGTTTTTCTTCATCAAACGCCAGTCAATCCAGCTTGTATCATTATCAAGGCAATAGCAATTATTATTACCACCCTGACTGTTACCAAACTCATCACCTGCCAATAGCAACGGTGTCCCTTGCGCTGTCATCAAAAAACAGATTGCATTTTTCATCTGCTTCCGTCTGAGCTTCAAGATAGCAGCCTTTCTAGTTGGTCCTTCTATTCCACAATTCCAACTATAGTTATAATCCGTTCCATCTTGATTACGTTCGCCATTGGCTTCATTATGCTTTTTGTCATAAGACACCAAATCATTCAACGTAAAACCATAATAATTTGTAATATAATTAATTACACCACATTTCGGATTATGATTCTTCATATGATACCGAAACCCCTTCAACATATCCGCATCGCCTTTTAAGAATTTACGTGTGTCATACATAAAATCGTCTCTGTAATAACCTAAATTCTTATAAATAGGCGACTCCTGCTCTGGATATATCTCTGCCAGTGAAAAATCCTCACACATCAGCTTAGTATTGGCAAACAGTGGTTCTGTAGCCAATAAAGTAACAGGAAGCCTTCCACCCTTCAAATGAATACCATCAATTCGATATTCCAAAACCCAATGCTTCAGAATTTCCAAAATATATCCCTGTTTAATGTTTTCCGGAAAATAGAATTGCATAATAACTTCTATTCCATTTTTATGAAATTCCCTCACCATTGTCTTAAAGGACTGTATCGGATTACCATTTGCAGAATAGGATGCCTTTGGCGCAAAATAATACGCTTCCTTATATCCCCAATAATTCAGTTTCACATTCGAAACATCCGATACTTCATCTACAAGTAGCTTGTCAAAATGCTTCACTTGATATTCTATCGTATTTCGCTCTTTTTCCTGTTCACACTCTTCGAATTCATAAGCAGGCATAAGCTCTACCGCTGTAATTCCAAGTTCCTTCAAATAAGGAATCTTCTCGACTAATCCCTCAAAAGTCCCCTTATTTCTTACCTTGGAAGATGCATGCATGGTAAAGCTTCTTACATGAAGACAGTACATAATACTCTCATGATAAGGAATATGAAGCGTTTTCATCTTCTGCCAGTCAAATTGTGATTGATAAAACCCACTACGCATAGTAATCGGTTCTTTTTCCGCTCTTCTCCATACTTCATTACCAAGAATACACTTTGCATACGGATCTACAATCTGCTTTTCACCAATAAAAAAATTATATTCATAGTCATCTACACAAATACCTTCTACAAAAAAACAAGAGATATTACCAATTCTATGCTTTTTCTCAAAAACAAGTCTTTGTATATCACCTGACTGTTTATGATATAAAATTAATCCGCACTCCTCATCAGAACTATTTACCATAGAAAAGTTTATACCACTATTCTTTACAGTAGCTCCTAAAGGATACGGCTGCCCTTTTTTTATTTTAATTTGTACCATGTATATCCTCGCTTTTATATTTCTAAGCTAATGATGCATATTTACACATTATATGGTTTACTATAACACAAAAAGCATGCAAATCCTAGTGTTGTATTGAATATTTCTATATGGCAATTTATTATTTTGTCGAATTGTCTTGCCTATTTTCATCTGCTTGGTTAAAATATATAGTATAGAGCATTCAAAATGCTTACAAATTAGATTATATTTATATAACGTAACTATAATATAAATACTTTGTATACTTACGTTATAACATTTTTTTCATGAAAGGACTAATAAAATGGCAAATAAGAACACGAATGGTTATGATGACGAAGAAATGACTGTTGAATTAGAACTTGATGATGGCGAAAAGGTTACCTGTGCAATTATCACCATTCTGACAGTTGAGAAAAAAGACTATATTGTTCTTCTTCCTTTAGATGAAGAAGGCAATAATGACGACGGTGAGGTTTGGTTCTATCGCTATTTCGAAGATGAATCCGATCCAAATGCAGAACCACAACTCGAATACATCGATGACGATGATGAATATGAAAATGTCGCTGATGCTTTTGATGAGTATCTTGACAATGTAGAATTTGACGAAGTTGTAAAGGAAGAAGAATAAGGAGGATAATAAAAATGGATGACAACGAAAAAACACTGTTATTAGACAAGTCTTATACATGTCCTATCTGTGACCAAAAAATAAAGGTTAAATCAGTAAAAACAAATGTTGCAAAATTCGTTGGAACCGGCCCAGACTTAAGACCTTCTCATAGTAACATCAATGTAACAAAGTACGAGGTTGCTTCCTGCAATTATTGTGGCTACACTGCATTGGTTAAAGACTTCCCAAATACCACACAGGTACAAAGGAAATTACTCCGCGAAAACATTCAGGCAAATTTTAAATCCCGCGAAGAGGTTCCATGTGACAGTTACTCTGTTGAGATGGCTATCAGCAGATTAAAAATGGCACTTCTCTGCGCTGTTACAAAGACAGGAAAAGTGAGCGAAGTTGGTAATATCTGCTTAAAAATCAGTTGGCTCTATCAGGATTTAGTGGATGAGTTATCCGAAGATGACCCTGGATATGAAGAAAAAAAGACTGCATATCTTGCAGAAGCTCATAATCAGGCTATGAACGCCTATGAGCATCTTTCAAAAGCAAGAATGGAAGAAGATTATCCAATCGCAGGCATGAACGAAGCCACCTTAGATTATCTTCTCTCCTATCTTGCTTATGAAAAAGGCGAGTATCAGACTGCGATGCAGTATCTCTCCGGCGTTGTTACAGCCAGAGGTATCAGTCCACGTCTGAAGGATAAATGTTTGGATTTGAAGGATCTTATCAATGCCAAACTTCATCCTGCTGAATAAATTCATAAATAAAACGGGATGGCAGGCTATTTCCTGCCTCCTTTTCTTTTACCGAAAACAAAAACAGCTTTTCTTTCGCTCTTGTCATCGCCACAAAGAACATTCTGCGTTCTTCTTCCAACTCTGCATCTGTAATTGCCTTTTTGTGAGGTATATGCCCTTCATTCACATCCGGTATGATTACAATCGGCCATTCTAAGCCTTTAGAGCCATGCATTGTGACAATATTTACAGCATCCTCTTTCTCTTTTTTCCCCTGTTCTAAGTTTTCTTCGTAATGCTCAACGTAAAGCAACCATTCCTGTAATGTATCAAAATCAGAAGCACTTTCCTGTATATACTTTAAATCATGCTCCCATTTTTCAAAAGAATCTCCTGTTTCCTCTGCTTTATCTCTTAGATATTCATCATATCCTATACCCTTTCTGATAAAATTAATCGCTGCATAAGGGCTCATCCCCTTCAAAAACTTAAGCTGTTCATAGAATCTTGTAATATTCCGTATGACATACTCTTTATCTTGATTGTTTCGAACAAGTTCCTGCATTGTAAAACATTTCATTGGCACGGTATCACGTCGAATATATCTTACAGGCCGATTCATAATACGATAAAATGCCCTAATATCCTTTTGATACAAAGCATAAGTCAAATATGCAATGATATCCTTTGCCACCGCACTATTATAAATATTCCCTGTCTTTTCCTTCATCTGAAAAGGAATCTTTTCTTTTAACAATTTTTCAGCTGTAATAGTTGCATGCGTATTCGTACGATAAATAAGTGCAATATCCTTATATTGTGCTCCCGGTTGCCTCATATATTGTCGAATAAGAGAAACAATATTTTTCGTTTGTTCCTGCCTTGATTCAAAATAACATATTCGTACTCCATCCTTCGAAGTATTCTGTGCAATAACCTCTTTATCAAAGCGATTTACATTGTGTTTAATCAACTGGTTCGCATGATCAACAATATCAGAGTTACTTCGATAGTTGATATTCAACAATACTCTCTCTACATTCGGATAGTCTTGTTGAAAGTGACGCATAATTTCAGGATCAGAACCTCGAAATCCATAAATCGCCTGATCATCATCTCCTACAATAAAGAGGTTATTTTGCGGACTGGCAAGCATTTGTATAATTTTATATTGTAACGGATTAATATCTTGAAATTCATCAATCAAGATATACCGAAAACGTTCCTGCCACAACTTTAAAACATCCGTTCTTTGATGTAGCAATTGATAGCACAATAACACCATGTCGTCGAAATCTACCTTTTTTAACATGGACATTTTTTTGCAATATTGTTGATAAATTGCACTAAAGATATGTATTGGCACAATCTCGCTCTGAAATTCATGAGATTGTAATCCACAATTCTTTACTTTACTGATTTCCGATAATAATTTATGTATATTTTCTTCTTCATCCTCCTGTTCATGTATTAATATCTGTTGTTCTGGAATTTCTTTTATGACTTCCCTTATCAAAGCTATTTTTTGCGACTCTTTGATAATACTTGTTGCGTTAAAAGAATATGTTTGTTTTAAGATTTGGAAAAAGATTGCATGAAACGTACCAAACATAACAGGTAACATTCTATTTTCTGTCATTGCCAAAAAACGCTTCTGCATTTCAAGTGCAGCCGCTTTAGTAAAAGTTATGACCAAAATATGTTCTGGTTTTACCTGATTTTCCTCAATTAAATATTTGATACGTTGGGTAATAACGAGAGTTTTTCCGGAGCCGGGACCGGCTAAGACCAGCATCGGTCCCTCTCCGTGAGTAATTGCTTTAGACTGAGCCTCGTTTACTGTTGCATTAAGCATTTTGCAGTAATTCGATTCCCTTCTTGATTCTCTTAATAGATTCTTCTTTTCCCAAAATTTCCATAATCTCTGTTGCACCGGCAGGTGTCATCTGCATACCGGATACCGCAGTTCTAATTGGCCACATTACATAGCCGTTCTTTACCTCTTTTTCAGCTACATAAGATAACAATAACTGATAAAGAGCATCATTGCTATAATCCTCCTGCGCTTCGAGCATTGGAAGAATATCCTTTAATACTTCAAGTGAAGACTCTTCATTTGTCTTCATCTTCTTATGAGTATACATCGCAGTATCATACTCAGGTAATTCATTAAAGAAAGTGATTAATGGTGCAATATCAGGGAATACTTCGATTCTCGTCTTAACCATCTCTGCAATCTTCTTAAAATCGAAGTCATAGTCTCTTGTCAGAGCTTCTTTCATATATGGTAATGCCATTTCATAGAATCTGTCTGCATCCATTGCCTTGATATATTCACCATTCATCCATCTTAACTTGCCCATATCAAAAACAGATGGGGACTTGTTAATTCTTCTGTAATCAAACTCTTTGATTAACTCATCAAGTGTGAAAATTTCCTTATTTTCCTCTGGACTCCATCCTAAAAGTGCAATAAAATTAACTACTGCCTCAGGCAAAAATCCCTGCTCAATAATATCCTCAAAAGAAGAATGTCCGCTTCTCTTACTTAACTTTTTGTGCTCCTCGTCTGTAATTAACGGAAGATGTACATAAACCGGAATCTCCCAGCCAAACGCCTCATATAATCTGTTATATTTAGGTGTAGAAGAAAGATACTCATTACCACGAACAACATGAGTAATCTCCATTAAATGGTCATCTACAACATTTGCAAAGTTATAAGTTGGATATCCGTCTGACTTAATCAAAATCATATCATCAAGTTCAGTATTATCAACGGTAATATCTCCATATAACTCATCGTGGAAGCTTGTCTGCCCTTCTGTTGGATTATTCTGTCTGATAACGTATGGAATACCACTCTTTAACTTTTCTTCGATTTCTTCCTTAGATAAATGGAGACAATGCTTATCATATACACTAATCTCCTTACCCTCTACAACTTCTGTCTTTAAGGTTGCAAGACGCTCCTTGTCACAGAAGCAATAATAAGCCTCACCTTTTTCAATTAACTTCTTTGCATAATCCATATAGATACCTGCTGCAACACGCTCGCTCTGTACATATGGACCATAACCCTTATCTTTATCAGGACCTTCATCATATTCGAGTCCTGTTGCCTTTAAGGTATTATAAATAATCTCTGTGGCACCTTCAACATAACGTTCTCTATCTGTATCCTCAATACGGAAAAGGAAATCTCCGCCATCATGCTTTGCAATTAAAAACTCATATAATGCACTTCTCAAATTACCAACATGCATTCTTCCTGTTGGACTTGGTGCAAATCTACATCTTACTTTTTTCGCCATGTTCTTCTCACCTTTCTCATGTCATATATCGTGTGTGTCTAGGAATGAACTTTCACAGATCCATATAACAAGGTCTTCCTAGACATCAAGAAAAACCGGCATTCAGCCAGTTTTCCATATATTCGTAACCGAATCATTCTAAGTTTAAATTTTACCAATCTGTCAAACCAAAGTCAATAGACAAACCATATAATCTGTTACTGTTCATTTCATTTATTACAATCCACTCGATTACAACAACTACTTCTCTTCCGGTTGTGGAAGCTTCTGCTCTGTTGCATTTTTGAAGTTTGCCAATTCTTTTGCTGCTACAGGAATTGCAATATTCGTACCGGCACCGGCAATACATCCTCCCGGACAAGCCATACCTTCAATCAGACAGCCGTTCTTCTTACCAGCCTTAGCAAGCATTAATACCTTTTTACATTCTGCAAGACTTTCTGCATGCTCAATATTAATCTCTGTATCCGGATAATATTCCTTAATACATGCTTCAATTGCGCTTGCAACACCTCCTGCAACACCATATCCACGCCCTGCTGCCGTTGCATCCTGCATGGTATCCATTGCCTTAATCTCTTCTAACAAAATTCCCTTTGCTTCAAACATACCCGTTAATTCTTCAAAGGTAATAACAAAATCCACATCAGAACGCACCGTTCTTCTGCTTGCTTCAAGCTTTTTGCTTGCACAAGGTCCGATAAATACAACACTTGCATCTGGATGTTCTTCCTTGATAATACGAGCAGTTGCTACCATAGGGGTTAAAGCATTACTAATCTTATCAATGGTTTCTGGGAAGAACTTCTTTGCAAGCACAGACCATGATGGACAGCAAGAGGTAAGAAGGAATGGTAATTCACCAGTTGCAACCTCTTTTACATAATGCTCTGCTTCTGCCATTGCACCTAAGTCAGCACCAATTGCTGTCTCATATACATCGTAAAAACCTAATTCCTTTAATGCCGTTTTTAACATATCTGGTGTTACTTTTGGTCCAAACTGACCTACAAACGCCGGTGCTACCTGTGCAATAATCTTTCTACCAGACTGCAATGCTCGAATCAACTGGAAAATCTGTGACTTATCTGCAATCGCCCCAAATGGACAGCTTACCATACACTGACCACAAGACACGCATTTTTCATTATCAATAACAGCTCTTCCATAGCTATCAGAATGAATTGCGTTTACACCACAATGTGCAAGACACGGTCTCTGCTGATGAGAAATTGCATCATATGGACAAACCGTTTTACATTTTCCACACTTAATACATTTTTCCTGATCGATTACAGAACGACCATTTTTCATTGTAATCGCGCCACGAGGACATACCTCGTTACATGGATGTGCAAGACAACCCATACATTTATCCGTTACTTCATAACGATTTTCTGGGCATGCATTACATGCAGAAGAAATAACCTGCATAAGAGGTGGCTCGTAATATTTCTCATCAATATTACTTTCTTCTACACCCTGACTTACCTGTACCGGTTCGTCCTCCGGACGAAGTGACATACCCATGGCAAGTCGAGTCCTTTCTCTGATAATCTCACGTTCTCTATAAATATTATCCCAATAAGGGGAATTCTCAGCATCTGCAAGCTTATATGGCAATGCCTCCATATCTTCTACCAAATTCTTAGAATTATATGCCATATTTGCTACTTCACGAAATATTGCACGTCTGACTTTTCTAACTTGGGTATCAATTCCTCTCATATTAGATCATGCCTTTCCTTTTTATTATATTTAATGTAATTTTACAGAGCGTACCATTCGCAAAATCGTTCTTACAAAACTTTCCCTTTGCTCATATTGGCCTCTCATCAAATAAATTTAAAGAAAAGCATACCAGAATGCCAACATTCTGTATGCTTTCTTTCAAATTTGCTTGGCTCTGTATAATTATATTTTGACATATTTTTAACAAAAAAGCAACCTTATATCGTTAAAAAAATAACATAATATTTATGCATTCATAATGCATATTTTTACTTCTTACACTTTTGCTTTCTTAAAGTTTTTCTTTCAAAAAGCACATACTGATATGGTTATCTTTTTATGTTTGTTCATATTCATACCTTCTAGTAAACCATTTCATTTTTAAATTATGTAACCCTATAAATTTACCATATACCTATACACAATTCAAATATATATCTCTTAGCTTGCCTGCCATATCCTGCACTTTCCCCTATTTTTTTCGACTCAAAACTGTTGTGGTCCTCTGTTATCATCCCTAAAGTCTTCCATTGTCCCCATGTCATTAATCTGCAAGTCATCTGCATTTATCAACGTACTGCTGTTTTGCGTATCGGTAGTTGCCCCAATACTTCCATCAAGCTGACCACGAATACTTTCTGCACGAAGCATACAGAATTCTTTCAGAGTAGCAATGCCCTTTTCAAATTCCTCATAAGTACAAAACTTGGTAGGATCTTTTTCTACATACGGTGCAATCATTTCTGTCACGGTATCAAACAAGTTTTTAAAATAACCACTTTCGAAATATTCAGATATGAATTCTGCAAAAACAGTGTGATATAACTCTGTATATTCCGCGTTATCAAATATCCATGCAATCATTGGTCTATCTTCTGCATTTCCACCAGAAACCGGCTCATCAATCGGATAGTTTACAAGGCTTGTTGCACCTTCCTTAGACTGAAAACCGCCAAACGCAAGATTATAATCCCAAGGTATCATTTGCATTTTTCCGTTTTTTTCATAAAGATAATAGTTATGAATCATCGACCCCGTATAACTATCAAAATTCACCACAAAATTATGTACTACAAAATAACGAATTACGGTTTCTATTTCCACTGTGTCTGATAATTCATCACCTTCACTCAGCTTTTTCAAGGCTTTGATTAAACGCTTTTTATCGCTGTTCGAAATATCCGTTTTAGCATTATCAAAAATATTGGAATAGCTTTCTATTTCATCATCTATATATTTAAGTAAAACATCATCACTACCATTCATACCATCAACTGGCGCCTGACCATCCGGAACTTCCATTCTTTTTGGCATTTCAGGAGATGTGCCCCCTTGCATCTTGTCTGGCATTTCTCCATTCGGCTTTTTCACCTGACCATCAAACTTTGGAATTTCCATATCATCCGAATCTTCCTTAAACTCTTCCATATCAAACCGTTTTCCATTGCCACGTCCACCGCCCATTTTCATACTGTCAGGCTTATAAAGTTCACCGTAATCACTTCCATAATTACGTTTCATGAAAGAATCCTCTACCGCTTCTACTGCAAGATAAAGCCCCCAATCCTTTCCATTCACTGTAATGTAAACATAACTACATAGCGGTGATGCAACACCCATTTCAGCCATCATCTGATATGTCAGATAATCTTTCATATAGGTATTATCCTGAATTATATTATTTAGACATAATTTATCCAAACCATAATATGTATTCGCACTATCATAATGGTCAAATTCTATCTTGAAACTATATCTGTCGTTTTCATAGGAAGATACTTGAGAAAGCGATGTGTTACCTTTTCCTCGGATAGCAACATTTTTATAGGTTTCTCCATTAATAACAACCGTACAGTCATAGTATTCTTCACTCTGGCAATTGTCTGTAAACGCATCCCAATCATCTATTACAATGTTAAGCGTATGTACTGTAGAAGTGTCAAATAGTTTATTCTCATATCCCATTACATTTGCTTCTTCAGGAACTTCAAATGCTTCTACATTCATAAGAAACACAGTCAATAACAGCGTAAAACCAATCACAACACAACAGATTTTATCAAAATGCTTATGTGTTGACATATTGCACCTCCCTAGCCCATGTATTCACCATTATAACTTACAAGAACAGCACTATTTATACCATTCATATCAGAAAGTTCATTAATAAAATCTGTATTATCGTCTTTCATACGAATTTCAAGGTTCAATTCAATCAATCCCTTTGTTGCTGTTTTACTTTTTACCACACATTTCTGAACATGCTGAACCAGAAATTCTTTTGCTTTCTTTTCCGCTTCCGAATTCGCGCAAGAAAGCACTACTATATATGGATTGTAGTATGATTTTTTGTTTACAAAAATAATCAATATCACACCAATCACAACACTACCTATTACTGCAAGCGGAATCAGACCTGCTGCCAAAACAATACCTGCTGCAATTGACCAGAACAAAAATGCAATCTCTAAAGGTTCCTTAATCGCTGTACGGAATCTCACAATAGAAAGTGCACCTACCATACCAAGCGAAAGCACCACATTCGAAGTAACTGCAAGAATTACTACTGTTGTAATCATCGTCAATGCAATCAAGGTTGTACCAAAGCTTGACGAATACATTACACCCTGATACGTCTTTTTATATACCATAAAAATAAACAAACCGATGCCAAAAGCCAATAGCAGCGCAACTACCATATCGAGAATACTAATACTTGTCATATTCTCTAAAAAACTTGATTTAAAAATATCATGAAATGTCATAATTTTTACTCCTTTTTATTATTTTAATCATACATTCTACATGCAGCGTATTTCGAAAAAGCCCCTATACGCCCAGCATTTAATTGAATGATATCTTTTATGATATCAGGCAAATATTCATCCCATTTTATTTCAAGAATAATAGGATTATTTGCAACCGGAATCGTTATACATGAATCATTCAGAAAATCTGTAGAATTCAACCCTGTTCTAATATCATAATCCAGCGTTATCCGAACGTTTCCGGCTTCAAATACAAATGGTTCCCGTATGTAATCAACAATTGTTTTGGGGCGCAACCCTTCCTGTTTCATCTTAAGATATAGTTCCCTGATAAGAACCTCTTCACTTTCTGCCATCCATGTATAATCCCCATTTAAAATCGCTTTTGCCTGCTCTATTGTCAAAGCAACACTTTCCTTTAGGCAAAGCCCGTTTATCTTGCTTTTTTTCTCTAGCTTAATAAGAGAAGTCTTCCCATCGTAATAACGGATTCGGAATTTTTCACGAATGTTCACACCATCTATTTTTTCTCTAAGTGCTTTATCATTCAGGTTATCAAAATACAAGCTTCGTATTTCGTATTTACCATTCGTCGCATGAGAATCATTTTTCATAACAGCCTTTAAACGCTGCCTTAACGCCAACATATCTATGTATGATATTTCTTGTTTTAGCTCATGCCTGAACTTCATTTTCTCACCTTCTTTCTGTTCAACTTCCATTCACTATAAAATCAAATTTTGATAAAAATATGTTTCTTGTGTGAAAAACTTGTGAAATCTTTGACATTTAATTCAACAAAAAAAGAACCTCAATAAGAGATTCTTTTTTCACTCTTTTATTAAACAACTCCCCATATAACTAACTCGTATAACAAATCATTATTTTATTTTTTATGTATGTATTTGAGAAGTGTTATTTTTATTAACAGACATTACAATCAATTTATGTATATCATCGTTGCTTTTCTTAAGAGCTACGCACAATTCTGAAAATAGCTGTTTTTCTGCCAATCTATAATAGTTTTCATCAGCAGCTGTATTTTTCTTTCCTTGGTCTAATCTTTCCTTTTTTCGCAAATATATTGTTTTGATGATTTGAAGTAATTCTCTAGGATTACTTCCTTTGACTATTTCTTTATATTTTTGCTCTCGCAATTTGTCATTAGTAACATTAAGTACCTCTATATCGGCTACCTGTTCAACGAGTTTCATCGCCTCTTCCATCGTCATAACTTTTCTTGTTACTAAATGTGCACTTTCTGTAGGTATATATATTTTTGCTTTATCGTCATCAAGTGGTACTAACTGATAATATAATTTACTTCTATCTATTCCCGACATATCAAGATTCAAAATATCTACTACCTTACATACACCAGTATTAGCTCTTACAATAAAATCTCCAATTTCGTACATTTAGGTTATCCATCCTTTCACCATTCCACCTATTAATCTAAATAGTTTCTAAAAAATGCAGCTATCATAACAGATAACTGCATTTTCAATTCATATTCTTACTAATTTAATCCAAATAATGTCCTATCGGAGATGTGTTATACTGTTTTTTTATTTCAATCATAATAGAACCATCTTCCTTAGTAATTTCTGAAAGAATCTTATACTGAGTTTTGTTTTTTTCAAGTTGCTCTTTATATTTCTTTACCTCTTCATTTACAAGTTTGATAGCATAATCATGACCAACATCTTCTTTTAATAAGAAATGTAATGTCTGTGTAATGCACGCCGCTTTTACTCTTTTCATAATTTACCTACCTTTCATGTTACACATACTGTGTATTTATATTTTAGCGCTAAAAATTGAGTTTCGTAAGTAAATTTTGTTGTTTTTTGTGCTTTTTCGTCATTTTGTCTATACATATCATATACACATTTTGTATATTTTGAACATCTTTGTAACCATTATGATAACAGAATTTTTCCCACATATATATTTACTGAACATGGAAACAAATAAAATTCTACATTTATTAATATTTCCTTATTATCATGACAACCTCGTCCATTTTACATAAAACTAGTAATAAAGATTTCTAATCCTATAGAAATAAGAATAACACCACCTAAAATTCCTGCTTTTCCTGCAAGCTTTGTTCCTGCTTTTTTCCCCATTACAAGCCCCACGTAGCATATAAAAAATGTAACCACTCCGATAAGCAAACAACACATCACTGCCTCTATACCATTATAATCCGAAATCGTAAAACCTACAGAAAGTGCATCAATTGAAGTCGCCACACCTTGTACAAGAAGTCCTTTCTTTCCAACCACACTGCTTTCTTCCTCTGATTCTTTACTTGTTATGCCTTCATAGAGCATTTTGCTTCCTATATACCCAAGTAATATCAAGGCAATCCATGGAATAAACGTTTCAAATACTCCTAAAAGACGTGCAATCGTAGAAACACATATCCATCCAATCATTGGCATTGCAAACTGAAAAAAGGAAAATACACCTGCCACACCACACATTTTTTTCTTTTTCATTGTTGGTTCATTTAATCCATTCGCAAGCGACACCGAAAATGCGTCCATCGCAAGTCCAACTCCTAACATAATGCTTGTGAAAAAAAATGAAAATCCTAAATTCATCTTCTCTTCCTCCTCATTTGTACAAATAGTGCGTGCCAGCGCACGCACTTTGGCAAGAATTTCGCAAGAAATTCTTGTCTAACTACCACTACTCTACAGCAATTTACATTGCATAAAAAAACCAAGTACAGTACAAAACTATACTTGGTACATATCAAAAATGGATAGACTTCATGCATAGTTTTACTATACATGAGTCTCGCAATTTAAAACAAGCCAGACCAAAAGGTCAGTATGTTGACTTGCTACGTTATACGCTTGCTACTCCCTCATGGCTTAATGATAAAATTTTATCATTAGTCCATGTTTCTGTCAAACATTTATTTCAGCACATCAAATCCTCGCTCTACAATATTATTCCATGCTTCCATATCAATTTCTTCATCCTTGAATAATTTTCTTTTATCTTCCTCTGTAATTCGAGTTGATGGATAAATAAATTCTTTATCTCTTCGCTCTATGTTATTCATTTTCATTTCTCCAACAAATTCTCTTTCTATTTCTGAATTTATCCTTATCTGATTTCTTAATCATAATCAACCTTAACCAGACACAACCCCTGTGGTGGTGCTGTATATCCAGCCAATTTACGATTCTTTGCTTCTAACAATTCTACCATACTCTCCGGTGTTCTCTTCCCAAATCCTACCTCTAACAGCGTTCCTGTAAGAATTCTCACCATATTGTAAAGAAAACCATTACCATGATATATGAGGCGCAGATAATCTCCATCTTCCACTATTTCAATTTTATCAACATGACGCACCGTTGATTTTTTCTTTTGAGCCTTTGCACAAAAGCTTGCAAAATCATGCTCTCCTATTAAATATTGTGCTGCCTTACGCATAAGCTCTACATCCGGAGCCATTGGTGGCGTGTAGACATACTTACGATCAAAAATCGGCTTACCTTCGCCAATATAACAGGTATAACAATATGTTTTGCCAATCGCATTGTATCTACTATGAAAACGTTCTGACGCTATTCTAACATCTTGAATGCTGATATCCTCTGGCAAATACTGATTCATATAATCACGAATTTCTTCCACAGTCTTCTCTGTATCAAGATTCACATTTGCGACCATTGCCTTTGCATGAACTCCTGCATCGGTTCTTCCTGCTCCAATCAATTTAACCTCTTTACCAACCATAAGAGATAACACATTTTGTAGTTTTCCCTGAATCGTCATATCTGTTGTTGTCTGACTTTCCCATCCATAAAAACGGGTTCCATCATATGAAATAATCAGTTTGTAATTTCGTGTCATAGCTATAACCTCTATTTCTCTTTTTGCTATATTTTAGAAATGATATAAATAGTATTTCATAGTCTTTATATCATGTATTTTCACGTATTTTTATAAAAAAAGCAAGAATTTCTGTCGAAATTCTTGTTTAACCACCACTACGTTACAGCAATTTCCTAATACATAAGAAAAAGGAGAACATTTTTTCGTTCTCCTCACAGATTTCTATATGTTATTTTTCAAATGTACTATAGCCGTTTCAACTTGATGATTCTCAATTTTAGCCTCACTAATATGTAAGCCCGATACTTCCACTTCAATTACTGCACCATCTTCAGGAATACTTCCCAATTCATGAAGAACTAAACCATTAAGCGTATCAAACTCTTCAATACATAATGCAATCCCTAGTTGATCCACTATATCCTCAAGTAACGCTGCTCCTTGAATCTCCCAAGTATTTTCATCTAACTGCTTAATTTGCTCAATTTCAATTTCATCTACATCATCTCCCAAATCACCAACCAGCTGTTCTACCAAATCACTTATGGTAATAATTCCACTCATTCCACCATATTCATCCAATACAACCGCTAGAACCTGATGTCCTTTTTTCATGTTTCGGAATAATGTATCTGCTTTTACTGTATCCGGTACAAAATATGCAGGTCTCACCGCATACTCCATAACCTTTTCTCTTGTTTTATCCTCTATACGGAAATAATCTTTGGAATTCAATATACCAATAATCTTATCTGCTGTTCCATCACAAATCGGATATAAGGTATGTCTATTTGTATAGATAGTTTCTTTCCAAATATCCATAGAATCATTCAAATCTAGCATTACAACGTCTGTTCTATGCGTAATAATCTCATCCGCTGAAAGGTCATCAAATTCAAATACATTCTGAATAAATTCCTTTTCTTCATGATCAATGGTTCCTTTTTCACTTCCCACATCAACCATCATTCGGATTTCCTCTTCACTTACGCTTTCTTCCTGCGCATTCGGATCAATCCCTAGCAACTTCAAAACAGAATTTGTTGAAAATGTAAGAAAGCTTACAAGTGGTGCAAATACTGTTGCAATTCCACTAATCAACGCCGATAACCCAAGTGCCAACGGCTCCGCCTTTCTCATCGCAACTTGTTTTGGCACTAATTCACCAAATACAAGCGTAAAATAAGACAAGATTATCGTTATCAGAATAACAGCAATCGAATCTAATATATTAACAGGTATCGTTACACCTAAACCAACAACCCAATCAACTAAAACACCCGAAAAATTCTCCGCTGCAAATGCACTGCCCATGAATCCAGACAAAGTAATCGCTACTTGAATCGTAGCAAGAAATCTAGCTGGCTGATTCGTCAGTCTCACCAAACGCATTGCTCGTTTGTCTCCATCTGCCGCCATTTTCGCTAATTTGTTATCATTCATTGAAATCACTGCAATTTCTGCACAAGCAAATATTGCATTTAGTATAATTAATACTACCTGTAATAAAATCATAAAAATAATTGTGTTACTGTCTCCTTCGTCCATTCGTATTATATAATCTCCTTTTCATAAACAATTTTTATGCCATTCTATCAAAGCCTATCCCTTCTGTCTATTAGAGCACAAATTACTTTACCATTTCTTTACCATCCTCTTACTCTACAACAAAACAAGGAGAATGCACTGAATATAATGCATTCTCCCCATTCCATTATTTCTATATACTATATCTGATCTGTTCAAAATCATATACTGCACGTAACAGTTCTCCTACACTCCATGCCTGAGCATAGCATCCTCTAGATACTGTTGGACATTCACCGTCATAAATCTCTGCAATTTGTGAAATACATCCTTCTGTAAGCCATTCTTCCAATGCCTTTAATCCATCACAAATATGATTCGTCCATTCTTTCTTTTCTGCAAAGTCATACTTTTCCATAAAACGAATACATGCACGATAATATGCCCCCAAAGGAAATCCCCATACCGTTCCCTGATGATATGCTCTATCTCGTTCTTCCATTGGTCCAATATATACCTTATGAAATGCAGAATCCTTAGGTGATAACGTACGAAGACCTATCGTAGTATACAGTTCTTCTCTTACCTTTCTAATTACCATTTCTTCATGTTCTCTATCCAACATCGTAAACGGCTGTGTCAGTGCCCATATCTGATTACAACGAACTTGATTTTCTTCATAGTTGCCAGATAATACGTCTTTTAAACAATTTTCTTCTTCATTCCAGAACTTTTCTTGGAATGAAGCCTTTACCTTTTCCGCTAACGCTTCATATTCTTCAACGGTCTTTTCTGTTTTTCCACTTATTTTCTTAGAAAGTTCAGCCATTACTTTTAATGCACTATACCAATATGCATTAATTTCAACCGGCTTTCCATGTCTAGGTGTCGGCAAATGCTCTCCAACCCTTACATCCATCCAGGTAAGCTGCTCGAGTCCTGCACCAGCCTGGATTAATCCATCAGAATCCATCTTTATATGGAAATCTGTTCCTCTTTCATACGCAGAAATTACCTGCTCTAAAGCTGGATAAATCTCCTCCAAAAATTCCTCATCCTTGGAATATTCCAGATATTCATATACTGTATTTACAAATAACAAAGGCGCATCTGCAGAATTATACATTGGGTTCTCATCACCTTCTGGGAATAGATTCGGTAATAATCCGTTTTTAATATATTTTGCAAAGGTTCTCAAAATACTCTTACACTCTTCGAAACGACCTGTTATCATCGTAATTCCAGGAAGTGAAATCATTGTATCTCTTCCCCAATCCTCGAAAAATGGATAACCTGCAATAATACTCTTACCCTTTGTAGAATCACGATTTACTACATAAGCATCTGCACTAAGAACTAACTGCTTTCCAAGTTCAGATTTTAATGGTGCTTTGCTAAGAAGATTATTCAGATATTCTCTCTGCTCCTGCGCAAGCTTTTCAAACAAATCACTCTGGTAAGCATAAGGATTCATACTGTAAACACACACTAACTGCTGTTCACAATCCTTACCTTCACAACTTATCACGTGATTACACAATGCACTACCTTCAAAATCTCTTCCATCACGTTCATCCTGTGAGAAATACATTACTCCAAAAGTAGAAGGCTCCATCTCGGTAACGTTCCCATTTGTAGCAAAATAAATAACACTATCCTCATCCGTAATACCATACTGTGTCTGCATTTCTTTTGTATTCTGATTTACAATTGTAGATTTTACAAGTTTAATCTTCTTTCCGTGTTCTTCTGTAAATGCTGTATTCTTTGCAGTGCAACGGATTAATGGTTTTACTTCTATTTTGACATTTCTGTCATTTTTCTGTTTCATTGTATATCTAACAGCAACTGTATTTTCACCATGAACCATCACGATTTCTTTCTCTACTGTTACATCTTCTACTTCATAAGTCCACTTTGGCATATTGTCATAGGAAAAGCTTGTCAAGTAACGATAACCAGACAAATCTTCACTATCTTTCATTCTCTGTGATGTAAGAGTATATTCCTGTCCATCTATTGACAAGGTTTCTACTAAATTCGTTATCATATGCCATCTGACATTGGGTGCCTTCTTAGCCGCCATAAAAAACGCCTGATCCCCTCTTGCTGCGGCACCTATCACCGACAAACTATGATAACCACCAAGTCCATTCGTTAAAATATAACAATTCTTTTCCCCTTCTTCTATCGTATTCCAAGCTTCCTTCTGAAATGTAAATTGCATCTTACTTCCCTCCACATTTTTATATTTACATTAATTCTTTTATTGCAGCATCATACTCTGCCAGTTTTTTTGCTTTTTTAATCTTTTTCAACACCTTTTCCTGCCCAGGAAACAGCATAATCATATAAAACCATAATTCTTTCATCTTAAACAACACGTTCATATCACCTGACATCTGTGTCATGTAATCATTTCGTAATCTGTCGTGGAATAGTTTAAACTGGTTCTTATCAAAGTCAAACTTCTTTTCACCCTTATGTTCATATTGCGCCAACTGTCCAATAAGTGCCGGATTCTGTAATATACCTCTTCCTAGCATAATAGCATGTACATGATGCCCATCGTTATTCTGTATCACTTCTTGTTGAAAACGTTCATAATCTGCCACTGAAAATATATCACCATTATAGCATAACGCATTTTTACTATTTTTCACAGCATAATCAAAAATTTCCCAGTGAGTTTTCCCCTTATAATACTCTTTCAATACACGAGGATGTATAATAAGTTCTTCCAAAGGATATTTATTATAAATATCTAACAGCTCATAAAAATCTTCCGGGTCATCAATACCAATTCTTGTTTTTAATGATATCTTTGCATTGGTTCCTGCAAAAATATCCTCCAAAAAGCAATCCAACTTCTTGGTTTCTGCAAGAAATCCTGCACCACGCCCTTTTGAAGCTACCGTTCCCGATGGACAACCAAGATTAATATTAATCTCCTCATAGCCAAGTGCCAATAAATCCTTCTCTATACGAAGAAAATCCTCTGCCGAATTCGTAAGCACCTGTGGTACGGTATACATACCTCGGTTATGTTCTGGAGTAATATCCCTTAACTCTTTCGCATTAAAGCTGCATTTTGTATGTGGTGTAAGAAATGGTGTAAAATACTTATCCACTCCCTGACCATAATATTCATGCAGCGCATTGCGATATATATAACCCGTAATCCCCTCCAATGGGGCTAAGTAGAATTTCATTCTAATCTCATACCTTTCCTATTGCTTAATCTTACGCATACACAGTCATGCCCAAAAGTAAAATCATATACTTTTTCTCTATTTGAATTATGCGTAATATTTTTTGTTTTACAATTTTAATTGTAAAAAACTCATTTTTATATCACAACTATCGAGCACTTTGAAAGTTCACCAAATCATGGGGCAATAATATTAATGGCGAGAGCAACTACTCCCGCCGTTTTCAATCATGATTCCTTTTATCTATGCATCGCTCACTGCTACTCTAAAGGACATAAAAATGCATATATTTCATTATAATATCCCCAAGTCAAATCCGGATTCTCCTCGTCTATAACCTTGTTCGGATGGAGTATCAATATGCTTATTGGTGTATCATTAGAAATTTCAAGCTCTTTTTTTATATCCGAAGCAGTTTTATCAAATTTAAAGCATTTCAATCCACCGTTTTTAGAAACTCCGTAATGCTCAATATATTCTAAATCATAATATCTAATTTTTTCACCCTGAACTACTGCAATATTTATATATTCATATTCATATCCATCTTCCATAAGATTTCTATCTGACCCGTTTTCATAAATAAAAGTAATTCCATCATCTACCTGCTTATAATACAAATTAAAATTCTCACGTACAGTATACTCACACGTTGCTTCTATTAGTTCATACAAATAACGATCTCCAGAATCCAACTCTATATTTTGTCCAATACCAGTATAATCATTTAACACTGTCGCTTTTTGACAATTAGCTAAACATCTACTATTATAATCTTCTGAATACTTTGATGTTTTAAGTTCAATTGTCTGCTCTTCCCATTCACTATCTGAACCAATTTGCGTCTCCAACTCTATTACTATTGTATTTATTACCCTAGCTTCCTGGTCAATTTGTAATGAATCATTAAATTCCTGATAATCATCCAACATTGTATCTACCGTATATGTAATACTTGTTCCAGCTAAGCCTTCTTCATCATAGTCTGTATTCTCAGCACTTGGATAACCACTATCTACTTCTCCTATGTTATTCAATCGCACTTCTCCCATCTGAAAATCAAACCGCTTATTATCAGGATTATTATTATCTACACGAAAACGCATTTGAGAATAATCATCCGAAAGTTCTAAAAATGTCATTGTAACACCTTCTTTTTCAAAAAAAACAGGATTTACAATTTCAATATCAACTTCTGTATTCTCTGGCATAACTTCCTCAGCGGCAGGCATAGCTTCCTCAACGGCAGGCATAACTTCCTCAACGGCAGCCACAGCTACATCTTCATCCGAAACAGTTGCTGCTAATGGCACATCATTTCCTGTCAGTTCAGAAAGTTTGCTTAAAAGTGCACTTTTACCATCAGAATCATCGTTATCTTTTTCTCTCTCTTGTCTAGTCTCTTTTTCATCGATACTTTCACTCTTGTCTCCGCAAGCAACCACACTTATTGACATGATAAATAACATGAATGCTAATAAAATCTTCTTTTTCATTTGTTCGCTCCCTTTAATACTAAATTACTTATTCATCCTTAGTTCTAAATAAGAACATCTCGTCCTAATTTAAAATTAACATAAATCGTACTTTTCTATTATTAACCAAGTAGTTTTTCCTGTCAATCCCTAAAAAAATTTCAAAATACTTCAACGAACAAATAAAAAATTATTTAAAACTTCCTATCTTTTATAGCCCCTTTAACTCACTTGTTGTAACAGGAACATAATAGAATGAATATTTCTATCACTTAACATGAACCATTTCCCTTAACTATCATATTATGATATTAACAGCAAAAATATAACAAGGAGGATTCACTATGCAGGAATGGAAACAACAAATGCCTTATATGGAACAATTTCCAATTGCTATGGCCTATGTACCATGGCAAAAAGATTGTACTATGTACGAAAACCTAGATGAAGCCTATCATATTGGAACAATTTTCCCAGTACTCAATAAACCTTTTACCGGAAGGAGATGTCGTAAATGAATGTAACCTGCGGTTGTCGTGAACGCCAAAAACTATTAAACGAAATTGGTAAAATCGATTTTATTATTGTAGAATTAAATCTATATCTTGATACCCATCCTTTCGACCAACAAGCCTTGGAAAAAATTCGTTATTTCCAATCCAAGAAAAAACAACTTGTGCAAGAATACACAGAAGCTTATGGTCCATTAATGCGTGATTGCATGGATGACAATGCCCGTGAATGGAAATGGGCATTACAAGATTGGCCTTGGGAAGGGGGATACCATTAATGTGGAATTATGAAAAAAGATTGCAATATCCTGTAAACATCACTCAAACGAACCCAAAAATCGCACAAGTAATCATCAGTCAGTATGGCGGTCCAGATGGCGAACTTGCTGCTTCCATGCGTTATCTTGCTCAAAGATATACCATGCCTTATAATTCTGTAACTGGATTACTAACAGACATCGGTACAGAAGAATTAGCTCATTTCGAAATGATCTGTGCCATAGTATACCAGTTAACGAAAGACCTAAGCCCAGAAGAAATAAAAGAATCCGGCTTTGACAAATATTATGTAGATCATACATTAGCCCTATGGCCTCAAGCTGCTGGTGGAATTCCATTTAACGCTTGTGAATTTCAGTCAAAAGGTGACGTTATTACAGACTTAACGGAAGACCTTGCAGCAGAACAGAAAGCTCGAACCACCTATGATAACATTCTTCGTCTGGTAAAAGACCCTGACGTTGCAGATCCGATCCGCTTCCTTCGGGCAAGAGAAATCGTACATTTCCAAAGATTTGGCGAAGCACTTCGCATCGCACAAGATAATCTTGATTCTAAAAACTTTTATTCATTCAATCCTGCTTTTGATTGAATGAATTGCTTTCAATCCTGCTTTTGATTAAAAGCATTGACTTCAATCCTGCTTTCGATTAATCCGAAAAAGGTGCAACCCACGTTGCACCTTTTACTCTATATTCATCACTCTCGCGAGCCTGGCAATCTCGTTCGTATCAGTACCTTTCCAAGTTTCTTAAAGCTAAATGGCAACAACGGATAAATATAACTCTGCCCAGACACCATTTTATTTTTTATAATAGCAAACGCAAATATAATAAGGGCAATAATGTAACCCCATATATCAAAGATTGCTGTTAACACAAGGTTTAAAATACGGAAAAACTTAATCGCATAACCAAGCTCATAGCTTTGATGTGTATAATTGGCAATAGCCACAAAAGCCATGTATAGCATAACCTCGGAATTAAACCAACCACTCTTAACCGAAAACTCTCCAAGCACCAGTGCCGCCATAACACTGAGTGGAGTCGAAAGCATACTTGGAGTATTAATTGCTGCAAGCTTCAAACCATCGATTGCCAATTCCAAAATCAAAAACTGCCATACCAAAGGCACATTCACTTCTTCTTTTACAATTACAAATCGAAATGCTTCAGGAATCCAATGTTGATTCTGCATAAACAGTAAAAAAGTTGGAGTCAGCAAATAAGTCATAATAAAAATTAAAAATCTTGATATTCTTAAATACGTTCCCGTTATCGGCGGAAAATAGTAATCATCCACTTCTTCCACAGAATCCAAAATACTAATTGGCAATATCATAGCAGATGGAGAATTATCTACCAATACAATAATATTTCCCTCTAGAATCTGAGCTGATGCCACATCAGGTCGCTCTGTATACTTAAACTTAGGAAATGGATTGTACCACTTTGAAGTAAAAAGACATTCCGCAAGACTTTCCTGATTTAACGTAAGAGCATCCACTTTAATATCTTTAATTCGTTTTTTGATTTTATCCAAAAATTCATGATCGACCCTTTCATCCATATAACAAAGGACAATATCTGTCTTGGACTCTTTTCCCGCACACAAAGTCTCAATCCTTAAATCCGTGCTACGAATTCTTCTTCGAATCAACGCTGTATTAAATATTATCGTTTCTACAAATCCATCCTTAGACCCCCGAAGTGCCTTATCCTTCTCTGGCTCGGAAACACTTCTCGCCGGATAAGTTCTAGAGTCAATCAAAATGCAGTCTTCATAACCATCAATAAGTACCGCAAACACACCACTTAATACATTCTTAATAATCGTATCAAAATCAGGTGAAACATCTACCTCCACATATGGCATCACTTTATTCAATCCTGAAGCTTGTTGTGGTAAATCCTCTTCTTTTAACCCCATCAGAAACTGTAATAGCTTCATCATAAGCTCATCTTTACAAAATCCATCTATAAAGAAAAAGACAGCCTTTCTATTTCCAATCGTAATATCTCTACTCACAAGATCGAAATTAATATCCGGCTGTAGCTTACTATTTAAATATTGTTTGTTCTCTTCAAAATTCTGATACATAAAAAACCTCCATCGGATATTCTCTTCTAATTATCTCTTCCATAGAATGTCCGATGAAAGTGTATTTTATTACATGTATTTTATTTTAATTAGCAAACAATTGCGTCCAATATAATCTTCCTTTTGCATCACGTGCTACACCAACACCTATCTTGGTATATTCAGCTCTTAAAATATTTGCCCTATGCCCTGGTGAATTCATCCAACGATACATTACATATTCCGGTGTCTTTTGCCCCCACGCTATATTCTCTCCTGCATTCCAATACGGAATACCATACTCTTTCATTACAGTAAAACAAATTCTTCCATCAGGCCTTGCGTGTTCAAAATAAGAATTTTGAGCCATTTCATAAGAACGTTGCGTCGCTGCATAGCTTATCTGCTCATCATAAGTCAAAGGGGTCAAACCAGCTTTCACTCTTTCTTGATTGACAATCGCAATTACTTGCATAATTTTCTCATGATATATTTGTTCGACATTGTATATTTCCTGTGGAACCTCTTTTAGTACCTGCGTCGGCTTTAACACTGTTATATCCTGTGATTGACTCAATCCATATCCTGGAACATAAAATGTCTGCCCTATACTCACTTGAAAAAAACCATTATCTGTAATTCCTGTAACTTGAACAGGAAGTCCTGCTTGTAAATCTGGCAATATAACCGAGCCTGATAAATCTGCTTCTGCATAAACAACCGTTTTTTCATTCGAAGCCAGCACTGCATTCACTGGTGTTACCTCTGCCGCAAACACGGTTGTCCCATAAAACATTATTCCAATTAAAATACCTAACACATATTTGTAAATCTTTTTCATAATTGCTCCCCTTTCTTAGCCTTACAAATTGTAACACAAAAAAAGGAAAAGTACAATTAAAACTGTTTTTTTATTGTTTTCCAGTACTTCCATGACCGCCACGATTTGGTCCTGTCAATTTTGAAACTTCCTCAAAACTAATCTCTGGCTGTTGTTCCATAATGCGGAACTGACAAATTCTATCATTCAAATGAATTTCAGTATCTCTAAGAGCATAAACAGGCATAAACCACTGATCATCATTTCCACAGTAACCGCCTTCCCCTGTCTCTCTATCCGGTCCATCGATAACTCCCTGATGATTTGTCTGAATAATACCAAAATTCTTAAAAGTAGAACTTCTTGGCACAACATGTGCCTCATAGCCTCTTGGTAATTCCATCGCAATCCCCAGCGGAATCAGCTTAAACTCACCAGCTTTTAAAACAACATCCTGTGCTGCTCTTAAATCAATCCAATTACCTTTTGTAATTTTTGTTAGTTTTTCTACATTTTCGTTAAAATATTTTACTTTTATATTTATCATCTTCAAATCTCCTTATGTAATAGAAAAGTTCTGTAACGTAGTGAGAATTAGACAAGAATTTTGTAAGAAATTCTTGTCTAATTGCGTGCACTGGCATGCACTATTTTAACATATAACAAGTCTGTGACTGCAAAGCATTATACTCTGCAAACACAGACCTTTCATTTCATTCTACTAAAATATATTATTACGCCTGACATCCACAGCATGCAGTATCCATGCCGCCATTAAACTGAATAATATTTTCATCAACTGCTTTTGGTGCACGGCTTGTTTCTCTTCCCATTGGAATGTCATCATGGTCACCACAGTGAAGAACTGGAATAGAAATATCTTCCTGGCTGAGAGTTGCCTGCACATCTATTACTCTCTGATTGCTGCTTCCCTTCCATAACAAAGTTATATCTCTTAAAGCAAGCTTAAATTCGCCATCTACCAAAACATCTATGTACTTCATCATTGGATAATTTTTTATATTTTCCCAGCTATCACCTGTATAAAGCCAAATTGTCTTATCAGGATATTTTTCTTTAATCTCCTGCATAAGCTGCTTTACACCTTCTCTGTTAGCACAGTGAAGTGGATCGCCTCCTGAAAAAGTAATACCATTAATATACGGCTGATCAAGCTGATCAAAAATCTCCTGCTTGGCACTTTCATCAAATAGTAAACCACCATTTGGATCCCATGTCATTGGGTTCTGGCAGCCCTCGCAACAATGCTCGCAACCTGCCACCCATAATACAACTCGTAATCCATCGCCATTTAACATATCATCTTTCGTTATATTGTGATATCGCACTACATCGCCCCCTAAAATATCTCTCGTAACTATTCCGTACCTTCATAGTCACTCTCTTTTATTATTACATTGACTTTCTATCTGCAATTTCCGCCATTTTTGCTTCATTTAATCTAGTATCACCATGTACACGGGAATAGGACAAATAACCATTCATTCTATCTATTTTGGTCAAATTGCTACTTCCACACTTCGGACATACATCCATCTCCAGCTCCTGATGTCCACAATCATCACAATAAGCCAACGACAGGTTCACGCCTTCATAGAATCCCATATCCATTGCTCTTCTAACCAAAGTCTTAATTGCAGTAATATTATAGTCAATTGGATATTTTACATATTGAATCTTGCCACCATTAGACATTTCCCAGAATCGATACTCAAGATTCTGCTTCTGAATTGGTGTGATATCTTCTGTTACATGGCAATGAAAACTGTTGCTAACATAATCTCTATCAGAAACGCCCTCTACAATGCCATATTTTGCACGAAACTGCTTCACTTGTAATCCACAGAGATTCTCTGCCGGAGTCCCATAGATAGCATATAGGTTGCCATCCTCCTCCTTAAAACGGTTTACCTCTTTGTTAATATATTCCAATACTTCAAGTGCAAAAGAACCATCTTCTACTAACGATTTTCCATTGTATAGCATTTGAAGCTCATTGAATGCTGTAATTCCAAAAGAAGCAGTTGCTGCCTTCAACAAAGGTTTAATCTTATCTGTAAGTTTCAGATTGCCTCCTAAAAAACCACCTTCACAATATGCAAGTGGATTCGTTGAAGCTCTCATATTTCCAAGATAAGCATAGGTTCTAATATGAAGCTGTCTGATTAAGTTTAAATAATAATCAAGTACTTCATAGAAATCCCTACTTTCTTGTCTTGCCTTCGCAAGAATCATTGGTAAATGTAGGGAAACAGCACCAATATTAAAACGACCTACAAAAACAGGAGAATCCTTCTCATCAGCAGGATGCATTCCACCTTTCTCATACCACGGAGAAAGAAATGCACGACATCCCATTGGAGATATAACCTTGCCATACTGCTTATACATACTTGCAATATAACCTTTTCCTGTTAAACTTAACCAATCAGGATACATGGTTTTTGCAGAACACTTAACACCTGCTTCAAACACATCCTCCATTGGCTTACCAGGTCCATGCAGATTTTCATCATATAAAAAGACAATCTTAGGAAAAAGTACAGGCTTCTTGCACTCTTTCTTCCCCTGACCCTTACGTCTTACATTCAACATCTCGATCGTTGCCATCTTAGCAAAACGATCTGTTCCAATACCTGCTGTAACGGTAATAAAAGGATAATCTCCCCGGCTACTTGCAACCGTATTAAATTTGTATTCCCAACCTTGGAAACCTTGGTCAAATTCTCTCTTTACATCTTCTATCGCTTCTTCCTTCGCCTTCTCTTCACTAATTCCAAGACGTATATACTTTTCATAAGAAGCTTGATATGTTTTTTCAGCATACGGAGCTAAAATCTTATCAACTTCCGGCACGGTAAATCCACCATACTGCTGACTCGCAGCACTAAGTACAATATCACCGATAACGTCAAAAGCTACATCTAATGACTTCGGCTCATTATACCAGATATTCCCCATTTCAAATCCACCGGATAATACGTTCTGCACATCAAAAAGACAGCAATTCATGGTATCTCTTCTTGCAGACATATCATGCACATAAATATATCCATCACGACATGCCTGAATTTCCTCTGTTGTCATAAAAAACTTCTGGTATAATTCTTTATTAAACTGATTAAAAATCAAACTACGCTTTGTAGAAACAAGTGCTGAATCTGTATTAGCATTTTCCTTGTCCCCTACATACATAATCGACTGACTCTTCTTATATACATCATCCATCATGCGGACAAAGTCCTGCTTATAATTACGATAATCACGATAGCTCTTGGCTACAATAGGTTTTACCTGTTCTAACGCGCTCTCTACAATATTATGCATAACAGGGATTGGAACTTCATCTGTTTCCATCTCATCAACCTTGCTGATAACATATGCACAGATATGTCTCTTATCCTCTTCCGAGAACTTCGTCAAGGCTCTGTACGCAGATTTTCCAACTGCCGTAATTACTTTCTGAACGTTAAAAAGCTCTTTACTACCGTCCTTTTTAATGACATATATCTGTCTTGCCGGCTGATAAAGTGTTCCATAATCAATGTCTTCATTCACTTTGATATCTTCTATCATTTTCCCCATGTAGTATTGATGCCTCCTTCTTTTTAATACATTCCCCTCATACTGTAATCCTTAACATTTTATTAAACTGTTATTGAAGCTTCTATATATATTTCTTCTTCAAGAACATTTACTTTTGCTCGGATTACTGAAATATCTCATTCTTTTCCACATTATTCATACAAATACCGTATGTGACTAAAATTGTGTTTATATTGTATCTTCCTCTTACTTATACACAACATCTAGTACTTATAATATAGTATAGAGTAATCCATTTCAGGTGTCAATGAACAGTCTGAACAGATAAAGTCGAAATAATTTATATAAATGCTACAATTCTTTCAAAAAACAAGTCTGTCAAGCAAAAAGGATACAAAAAGAGACCTTTTTCAAGATCTCTTCTATTTGACATATTCTACTCTTTATTCCATGCTCTTTTCTTCTTTTTTCTTAGGCTTCCATAGCTTTATACCTACAAACGCACCAGCTGCAGATACTACTGCTATTACACCAAATACCATCAAATAAGATAGTACCATTCTAAAAAATTCAATAAGATTTGCCATTAACTATCACCCTTTTCTGTATTTTTTATCTTTTATTCTAAAAATTCAAAATTGACTGATTTCTTAATTATTATAATATCACTTCTCCTACTACATCGTCAAGTAAGTTATTGCCATCAGCTGCTGTTGTCGCAAGCCTATCACACCTTTCATTCTCCGGGTGTCCTGCATGTCCTTTTACCCAAGTAAATTTTACCTGATGTTGTGCTTTTGCACGGAGTAGTCTCTGCCAGAGGTCAATGTTTTTAACCGGCTCTTTACTGCTATTCTTCCATCCACGTTTCAACCATCCGTCTACCCAATGCTGATTAAAGGCATCCGTTACATATTTAGAATCTGATATTACTTCCACCTCACAAGGCTTTGTTAGCGCTTCCAGTCCAGTAATAACAGCCAATAACTCCATGCGATTATTTGTGGTTTTTTTATACCCCGCAGAAAACTCTCTTTCATGAAGCTGCCCCTTTGAATCCACATATTGTAGTACTGCACCATAACCTCCCGGTCCTTCCGGGTTTCCTCTAGCTGCACCATCCGTAAAAATTTTTACAAACATATTATTCCTTTCTCGCATACGATATTACCATTATGCCCATTGACCGGTTCTGATAAATCTCTGCGCTCTATCCTCTGCACACTCTGTAATCTCATCGGAAAAACCTATCACCTTTAAAAGCTTGATTGCGTTTCTTGTTTGTGCCCTTCCATCTAACAAACGATAAGAAAACAGAACATCTCCATCTTTTACATCTTCTTCAAAATGATAATTATCATATTTTTCAGCCAACAAGTGCGTCAGCTCAATATCATGTGTTGCCGCAAAACAATATACACCTTTTTGTGCAAGGTTATCCATAATCTGAGCTGATGCTGCAATTCGCTCTACCGTATTCGTTCCACGCAATACCTCATCCACAAAGCATAATAATGGATTTTCACTCTCTTCTTCTGCTGCATCCACAATTCGCTTTAATGCCTTAATCTCTACAATGTAATAACTATCTCCTGCCATAAGGTCATCCCTTAATGCCATGGACGAATATATTTTATATAGGCCACCATAATACCTACTTGCAGCACAAGTATGAATGGTCTGTGCTAAAATAGCATTAATCGCTATCATTTTCAAAAATGTAGACTTTCCTGAAGCATTAGACCCCGTAACAAGCATTCCTCGTTTTTGCAGAAAACTATTTCCAACCGGTTCGCTGATAGAAGGATGATATCCATCCTTTATGCATAAAGTAACCTCTTTTCCTTCTTCAAACTCAGGAACGCAATAACTTTGCAGTGATTCTCTGAATGCGCCAATTGAAATAGCTGCATCTATATATCCTATCGCTTCTACTAATTCATAGATTTCTTCCTTATGCTTTTTAACCATATAAACCATTCGATTAAATCTCATAATATCGATATGCGTAAGCATATGAAAATAATCTGCCACAATCTCCAAAGGATTTCCGCTTGACGAATTCATGGCAGCTAGTGCACTATAGCTTCTGCGAATTGGTGCTAATTTGGCAATCTTCTGCTCCAATTCCTTTCTATACTCAGGCATCTCGTTTAAATCAACAGTTAAAATGTCATTTCCACACTGAATCATACGCATAATATAAGAGAAACTACACAGATATGGCTGAATATTGTTTTTTTCCCGAAGATATGATGTCATATTGACTGCTATAACAAGCAATAAAAGAAAAACACCTGTCATAACATCCACAAAAAGCAGACCTAGTGAGACAAACAATGCCAATAGCATGAAAATATGCTTTCCATTACTACAATCACCGATATTATTCAAATATTCGATATAATCAAATATAGAATATCTTCCTGATTTTCCAAGAGCATGTAATTTCATTTGCACTGCCACTCTCTTATCTTCTTCCTTCTGTAAAAAACATATATGCTTTTCTAATTCATCCAATTCATCCTTTTTCAGCTTCGGCGTACGAAGCATATCATATAAATATTCTGCACCGGAAGAAGATTGTGTATGGTCCATCAAGGCAAATATACCATTCATATTCAAATCGTTCCATGTAATATCATCAATAAAGTAATCCTTATGACGATATGCAAACAATCTTGTAATATTCTCAAAATCTTGCTCTGTATACTCCTTATCCGGAAATTGTCCATATATCTCTCTAAGACGTGCTTCGTATTGCTTTTTATTACGCTTCTCTTCCATAGAGCCACGTACCATTACATAAATAATCACAGCAAATATCATGCTTAATAAAATAATCGCATCCATCTGTCATTCTCCTTAAAGGCTGAATGGTCCAAAACCATGCGGAAGCATTTCTTCCAAGGTCTTGTCCATATATTCTTTTTCTGAAATCGCTGTAATCACACGAAATGTCTTTGGTTCACAAAACTCCATCATAACTTGTCTACAAACACCACAAGGGAATGCATAATTCTTAGGTAAATCTCCACTGCCTCCAACAACTGCAATCGCTACAAAGTCTCTTTCCCCTTCACTTATTGCTTTAAAAAAGGCCGTTCTCTCTGCACAGTTAGTTGGTGTATAACCTGCATTTTCAATATTACACCCCTTATACACCTTGCCATCTTTTGTTAACAAAGCAGCTCCTACTCGAAAGCCCGAATATGGTGCATATGCTGCTTCTCTTGCTTCCAATGCAAGTCTGATTAATTCTCCGTTATCCATTTTCGTCTTCCTTTCTCGTTCTAATAACTATACTTTTCCAAAATAGAATATCTTTAGAACAATTCACTTAAATTTTACCAAATTTTGTGATAGTCTCTGTTACAAGCTTTTTAAATTTAGGTGCTGCCATATCCGCAGCTTCTTGAACTTCTTTATGAGATAATGGTGTTGGATTCATACCTGCGGCCAGATTACATACACAGGAAATACCACAAATCTTCATACCACAATGATTAGCCGCAATCGCCTCTACAACTGTACTCATTCCTACCGCATCTGCAAAATTAGCAAGCATCCTAATCTCGGCTGGTGACTCATAGCATGGACCTGTCAACTGTACATAAACACCTTCCTGCAACGAAATATCATTTGCTTTTGCTGTATCTCTAATCATCTCCTGTAAATCCTCGTCATATACATGACTCATATCAGGAAATCTAGTTCCAAGTTCATCGATATTAGCACCCAGCAACGGATTTGGCACAAAAACTCCAATGTGATCTCTAATCATCATTAAATCGCCAGCCTTAAATTCACGATTCATTCCACCGGAGGCATTTGTAAGAAAAAGAATCTCTGCCCCCAAAAGCTTCATTAACCTGGTAGGAAGCACTACATCCTGAATTGGATATCCCTCATAATAGTGAACTCTTCCCTTCATACATACAACAGGAACGTCATTTACATAACCAAAAATAAATCTTCCATCATGTCCCTGAACCGTTGAAACTGGAAATCCCTCAATATCTCTATAATCAATTTCTGCTACTACCTTTATATCATTTGCATAATCACCAAGACCAGACCCTAGCACCAATGCTACTTTTGGTACAAAATCTGTTTTTTCTCTAACACTTTCATAACATTTCATCAATTTTTCGTACACTTTATTCATGGCAATACCCCTCTTTCTACAATACCTTTTTTATATCCGAAATCACTATCAAACACATTATTGACAGAATTTTCATACCTAATTAGTATACCATGTTTACGCAGAATGTGTAAAGCCATCGCTTAATAGCAATGGCTTATCTCTCCCCTTTTTGTTAAATAATAATGCACACCATTCCACCATTGGAGTCATTTACAATCTTTTGCATAGTATCCTGTAGCTTCACCTGGCTTTCCTCGCCAATCATGGAAATCTTGCTTGTTATTCCATCATTCACCAATTGCTCCACTGTTTTTCCAAAAATATTAGTTTCCCAAATGCCATCCTTGGTTGTTTCTGCGCTAGATATATACTGTATCAAATCCTGTGCTTGTTGTTGTGTCCCTACGATTGGTGCTATCTCTGTTTCTATATTAGCTTTAATCATATGTATCGACGGACTCTGAGCTTTTATTTTCACACCAAACTTATTACCATGACGAATCAAAGTCGGTTCTTCCAATTCTATCTCCTTTCTATCAGGCGTTACTACACCGTATCCTTTTTGCCTTACACTTTCTAATGCACTTAAAACTTTATTATATTCCTTTTTCATATCTGCCAAAGCCTGCAGCAACTGCAGCAACTGATATTCCCCTGTTATCTGCTCTCCTGTTATAGAACTTAACAAATCATAATAATATCGATTATCTGCTTCTAACTGGTATACCGCCGTTCCGTCTGCTATGTTTACATAATCAAGCTTGCAACGCTTTACATATTCGCTTTCCAACGATATCTCCTGCTCCAGCAAATCTCTTACTGTGCGTACCTTCAGCATGATTTCGCGGAGCTTTTCCAGCACATCTTGCTTCATTGGATTATTCACAGACATAATATCCATCCATTTTGGAGCATAAAATTCTAATACCGAAATTGGAAATTCATACATTACCTGCTCTAAAATATTCGTAATATCATCTTTTTTCAACTGATCTATATTAACCGGAATCACCTTAACTGCATATCGTTTTTCCATATCTCTCGCTTCATTTCTTGCTTCTTCACTAAAAGGTCTTATCGTATTAAGCAAAACAACAAAAGGCTTTCCAATATGTTTTAACTCCATAATCGTCTGTTCTTCTGCATCTCGATAAGCACTTCTTGGTAATTCACCAAAGCTTCCATCAGTAGTTACGACAATACCTATCGTAGAATGATCCTGAATGACCTTTCTCGTTCCAATTTCCGCCGCTTGTGTAAATGGTATTTCATCTGGAAACCACGGTGTTTTAACCATACGTTCTATATCCTCTTCCATATGTCCCGCAGCACCTTCCACCATATACCCCACACAATCAATTAAACGCACTTTCACATTAACACCATCACAAATTGCTATCTGTGCAGCTTCTTTGGGAATAAATTTCGGTTCTGTCGTTGTAATCGTCTTTCCACCACTACTCTGTGGAAGCTCGTCAATGGTACGAGCTTTCTCATGTTCATTTTCGATTTTGGGCAAAACTAACACATCCATAAATCTCTTTATGAAAGTCGATTTTCCCGTTCTTACAGGACCTACCACTCCTATATAAATTTCTCCTTCTGTGCGCTTACTGATATCATTGTATAAATCAAAATCTCTCATTTCTTTAATATCCATAAAAATAACCCCTTTCGTATTTAAAACATACTATGAAAGGGGTTTTATTATTATGACTATTTTATTCGTTATCTTTCCTTGCAAAAGATGATTTTTGCCTATTCTGATAAGAACTATAACCTTTCTTATTTGAATATGACTTTCTGTAATTATCATTTTTATTAACTACGTTACTATTTCTTCTTTCACCATAAGGCTTTCTTTCATAAGATTTACCTTCAAACGGTTTTCTCTCATAAGACTTCTTATCGTATGGCTTCCTTTCGTAGGAATTATTCCCATTAGAATATGTTCCATAAGACTTTCTTTCAAATGGTTTTCTTTCATAAGAATTATTCTCATAAGATCCTGTTCCATAAGACTTTCTCTCATTGAATCTATTACCATATGATTTTTTGTCATAGTTTCTTTTATCATACGAACGTCCAACGAAACCACGCTCGTTATTTCCTTTTGAAGCAAATCTGCTTTGTCCCTGATATTTTCTCTTCTCTCTTGCTGCCTGTTTCAAAGCATCTTCTGCACGCTTACGATCACGCGCATCAACCTCTTCTTGGTTATAAATCTTCATCATATCCGTTTTTGTCAATCGAACATAATTCGGATACGGTGTGTACTTCATATGACACTTATTGCATTCAAAACAATTGCAGGTTTCTTCACCTGACATACTAACACGAAGCACCAAACCATATTTTACGGTTCCTTCACAATCTTCCTTGATACACTTATTAATTCTTTTGTCATAGACATAAAAAATGTCTTCTTCACGCAGGCTAACTTTCCTCTCTGGGACCTTCTTCTCCATATCTTTTGCCATCCTTATACTCTACCCTGATTTATCTAGTACGAAAATGCATCTTTTATTTCCTAATTATAATTATTCATTACCTTTATAATCACATACAAAAATACATTTCCTAGATTGACGCAAAGCATCACTTGTCTATTATACTAATTCAAACTGATTTTTACAATCAGAATTTTACCATATAATCCCTATTCTTATCTTTTTAGCAATTTGTACCAAAAGAAGAAACCTTCTTCTGTAACAAATTTCCTATTTGTTTGACATAAGCTTTGTCATCGCATCATTTAAACCTTGAACCGTAAGCTTATACATTGGGAAAATATCCTTAATTGCAGTCTCTGCCTCTCGCCAAGGAGCTCGTCCCGGCGCCATCTTCGGATTCATCCATACTACCCTTTTATAATGGCGTTTTACTAACTGTAACCATTGATATCCCGACAGACCACCATTTGGTCCACGATAATTACCTGTGTCAGAATACAATTCCTCAGGTGCCATAGCCGCATCACCAACAATAATTACCTTATAATCACTGTCCAGATTGCGGAACATCCATTCCGTATCTACCCAGTCTCCATTCTCACATTCCGGTGTTTTATACAACTTCGAATAGATACAATTGTGGAAATAATATGCCTTTACATCCTTATAATGATTAGACTTATGCACAGCCTGGAACAAATCATTTAACAGTTTTGTATATGGAATCATTGTTCCACCAGAATCCATTAAAAGCAATAGCTTTACTGCATTTTTCCTTGGCTTTTCCATAACAATCTGCAAACAACCGCCATTGTTGCAAGTCTTATCAATTGTCTGGTCAATATCAAGCTCAGTTCTCGGAATATCAAGCTTGCTGGAAAATTGACGAAGCCTACGGAAAGCAAGTTGAAACTGACGATTATCAATTACCTTATCATCTCGGAAATCACGATACTTTCTTGCACCAACAACCGAAAAAGCTGATTGATAACCTGTTGTTCCACCGACTCTCACACCACCAACATTACCACCAGTATTACCGAACTGTGTCTTACCCATTGTTCCAATCCAGTAGCTTCCACCGTTATGCTCTGAATCCTGATCCTTGAGTCTTTGCTTGAACTTCTCTTCTACATCGTCCTTATCTACCTGAATCTCTTCAATTTGATTTAACCAATGTTTTTCCTCTTCATGAAGAAGTTCACTCATTTCTGGCTTATCTAGCCAGGACAGCATCGTCTTACCAATCTCTATATCTGTCTCTATGCCTTTAAAACACTCTTCAAAAGCCATATCGAATTTATCATATTCTGTTTCACTCTTTACCAAAATCATTCTGGCAACATAATAAAACTTTGTAAGAGAGCTCTCACAAAGCCCTTTATCTAGAGCTTCTTGTAAATTCAGCCATTCACTAAGAGTAATATTCAATCCCTTACTCTTACAGGTATAGAAAAATTTCGAAAACATATTAATGTATCTCCTGTCTTACTGCCTCCAAATCCTCATCCTTCTTCACTACCACACCAAGGAATGGAAGCTTTGCTCTAAGCTCATCTGCTGAAATACCACCAACCTGTAACGCATTAATCCAGTCAATCAACTCAGATGTACTTGGTTTCTTTCTAATATCACGAATCGTACGAATATCATAGAATACCTGCATTGCGTTTTTCAACAGACTATCTTCTACATTTGGATAATGAGTTCTTACAATCTCTTCCATTAATTCAGAATCTGGGAAATCAATATAATGGAAAATGCATCTCCTTAAAAAGGCATCCGGTAATTCCTTCTCTGCATTAGAAGTAATAATAACGATAGGTCTATTCTTTGCCTTTACCGTTCTCTTTGTCTCATGGATATAGAATTCCATCTGATCAAGCTCCCATAATAAGTCATTCGGGAACTCCAAATCAGCCTTATCAATCTCATCGATTAAAAGAATAACCTGTTCATCGCTTTCAAAAGCCTCTCCAAGCTTTCCAAGCTTAATATACTTCGCAATATCATCAACGCCTTCTTCACCGAACTGGCCATCGTATAATCGCTGAATCGTGTCATACATATAAAGACCTTCCTGTGCCTTTGTAGTAGACTTAATATTCCAAATCAACAATTTTTTTCCTAAAGAATTCGCAACTGCTTCTGCAAGCATGGTCTTACCAGTTCCTGGCTCACCCTTAATCAAAAGTGGCTTCTTTAATGCAATTGCCACATTTACACTAGCAAGTAATTCCTCACTCGCAACATAGTCTTTCGTACTGTTAAATGACTGTTCCATACATCATCTCACCTTTCTATGGATTTTTCAATTCTTTATGTAATAGAAAATTGCTGTAATGTAGTGATGGTAAAAAGTGCGTGCGCTGGCACACTATTTATTCCCAAGGCAAATCCTGATTCTCTATCTTTTTATCGCGAATCATCAAATCTCTCACTGCCTCTGCTGCCGACTTATTGTTAAATAACACTTCATTTACCTGCTCAATAATTGGAAGCTCTACATCATATTTCTTAGCAAGTCCCATTGCTGCCTTTGCAGAATGCACACCTTCTACAACCATCTTTACTTCAGCCATCGCTTCTTCCATGGTCTTACCTTGACCAATCAAAACACCAGCTTTCCTATTACGTGAATGTACACTGGCACAGGTAACAATAAGATCACCAATACCGGATAAACCGCAGAAAGTCTCAAACTTACCACCTAATACCATTCCTAAACGTGCAATTTCTGTAATACCACGTGTAATCAATGCCGCCTTCGTATTATCTCCATAACCAAGTCCATCTGCAATTCCTGCTGCAAGCGCAACCACATTTTTCAAAGCCGCACCAAGCTCAATTCCTAAAACATCCGGACTTGTATAAACGCGAAACACATCGCTCATAAAAGTATTTTGAATATATTCTGCAGTTTTTTGTGTTTTTGCACCAACTACAATCGTTGTTGGAATACCACGACCTACTTCCTCCGCATGCGAAGGACCTGATAAAACTGCAACATCTGCTTGCGGAATTTCATCCTCAATTACCTGAGAAAGTGTCATTAAAGTTTTTTCTTCAATACCCTTTGCAACATTCACGATAATCTGTCTCTCGGATACATATTCACGCATGCTATTTGCTGTATTTCTGATAAAAGGCGAAGGAACCGCAAGAACCAAAATATCCTTGCCTTCTATTGCACTCTTCATATCCGTAGTAAACGCCATATCTTCCGCAAGTTTAACTCCCGGAAGCTTATCCTTATGCTCATGCTCTGCATTAAGCATATCTATTTCATCCTGAAGAATGGACCATACTGTAATCTTATGTCCGTTATTGTGCAGTAACACAGCCAAAGCAATACCCCAGCTTCCTGCACCAATAATTCCTATATTAGCCATCGTGTCCCTTACCTTTCCACTACCGTATTTATTCCGTACTTTTATATTTTCTCGTTATTGTTCATTCTTTTTTGTAAGATATGTCTTTCTTTCATTCTTATTCATTAATCTTACAATATTTGCTCTATGTCCCCAAAAAGCAAGTGCTGCAAGAAGAACGGTAACAACATACATTTCATTCAGAACAGTCTGCGATACTTCTCCAAATACTCCCATCTGTCCAAAGATTACCATTTCTGCAACCAACACAAGATTCACAAGCAAAGAACCTAATGATACATAGTGTGTTGCAAAGAAGGTTCCAAAAAAGGTTATTACCTGTGGCAGAATCAAATATGGATGATAAAATACAATTAACCCTGCGGTACATGCAATTCCTTTTCCACCCTTGAATCCAAGATAAAACGGAAAATCATGTCCTAAAATGGTTCCTGCTGCTGCATAAAGAGCCAATAACGGAAGCATGTCCTGATAAGACTCCTTAAACAAAAAACGAACTAACATCATAGCAAGACCACACTTTACCATATCACAGATAAGAACAATTGCTCCTGCCTTTTTTCCTAGAACACGCAAAGTATTCGTTGTTCCTGCATTTCCACTTCCATGCTGCTTAATATCTATTCCGTGAAGCTTTCCATAGATATATGATGATTGAAATAAACCAAACACATAACCAATCAAAACGCAAACAAGACGAATCATTTCTCTTTAGTCATCCTTTCTCTCTCTGATAATGAATTTCAATGATGTTCCCTTAAACCCAAAAGCTTCTCGAATCTTATTTTCCAGATATCTGGTATAAGAAAAATGCATTAGCTCCTTATCATTTACAAATACAACAAAGGTAGGCGGTTTTACACCAACCTGCGTAGTATAGAATATCTTTAATCTCTTACCCTTGTCAGAAGGTGGCTGCTGTAATGCAACTGCTTCTGTTACAATTTCATTTACAACACCCGTTGCAATTCGTAAGGATTGATTCTCAATAACCATATCAATGGTTTCAAACAATTTATTCAAACGCTGACCTGTCTTTGCTGAAATAAATACAATTTCTGCATAAGTCATGAAAGAAAGAATATTTCTTACCTTTTCTGTAAAACGGTAGATTGTCTTATCATCCTTCTCAATTGCGTCCCATTTATTTACAGCAATGATGATACCTTTTCCACGGTCATGAGCAATACCAGCAATCTTCGCATCCTGCTCGGTAACACCTTCCTGTGCATCAATTACAAGAACAACCACATCTGCACGTTCTACTGCACTAACCGTACGAATAATCATGAAACGTTCCAGCTCTTCCTTAATCTTGTTCTTTCTACGAAGACCTGCTGTATCAATAAATACATACTCTTTATCGTTATGAATTACCTCTGTATCGATCGCATCTCTAGTCGTTCCAGCAATATCGGATACGATAACACGATTCTCACCTACCAATTTATTAATAATAGAAGACTTACCTACATTCGGCTTTCCAACAATGGCAACTCGTGGTCTTTCATCTTCTTCATCAGTATAGGCATCTTTGTCAAATAAATCAGTAACTTTATCTAACATATCGCCAATTCCCAAACGGTTTGCTGCCGAAATAGGTACTGGATCTCCTATACCAAGATTATAGAATTCATATACATCAGCCTCCATCTTTTGGAAACTGTCTACTTTGTTTACAACAAGGATAACTGGCTTATGACTCCTACGAAGCATGTCCGCAACCTTTGCATCCGCATCAACAAGTCCCTGCTTTACATCTACAAGGAAAATAATAACATCTGCAGTTGCTACTGCAATTTCAGCCTGCTCACGCATCTGTGAAAGAATAATGTCCTTACTGTCAGGCTCAATACCGCCTGTATCTACTAAAGTAAAATTCCAATTCAACCATGAAATATCAGCATATATTCTATCTCTGGTAATACCAGGTGTATCCTTAACAATGGATATCTTCTCTCCGGCAAGTACATTAAATAATGTTGACTTACCAACATTTGGACGTCCAACTACCGCAACAATCGGCTTCTTACTTGTATTTCCCATCTTTTAACTCCATTTCTATTATTTATATAAAATGGCATCTATAAAATCCTGCCCGCTTGATTTTACAATATCTACCTGTACTTGTAAAGCCTTTTCAAGCTCTGCCAAGGTCATGTCATCCAAAAATACAGCCTCTCCACTCTTTAGAACATTCTGTGGCAAAAGCACTCTTTCTCCTAATTCTTTGTCTTTTAATTGTGCTAAAATATCCTGTCCGGTCAAAAGACCTGATACGGTAATCATCTCACCAAAGAAATCATTTCGAATAGCATATACATGTATTTTCAATTGTGGATATTTTTCCATCATTTGCTCTGCCATTTCCTTTATATAAGGAAATGCAAGTCTGCCAGTCACCAAAGACACTTCTGTTGACTTAACCTCATATGTGATTTGTTGCATACCTTCTGCAAATTCATTCAACAGAAGTCTTAACATTCCTACGCCATTTTCTAACTGCAAGTAACCATCATATCGTTCTTCTTCTGGCAAGTCTTCTTCTGCAAGAATATACCACTCATCACTTGCATGAATAAAATGAAGCCCATACTTTGGATAAAGCTTGTCCTGCCACTTATGAATAATTCGAAGAACTTCCTTGGCATCCTCTTTGGTAAACGGCTCTAATGGATATAATCCGTCACGATACTTGGATAATCCAACCGGAACAACCGATACACTTTCCAGATTCGGCAGATATTCTGATAAATCTCGAATACTTCTCTCTAACTCTTCACCATCATTCACACCTTTACAGAGAACAATCTGCCCATTCATCACAATACCGGCTTCTGCAAGCTTCCATGCTTTTTTCAAAGCATCACCTGCAAAGCGGTTATTCAGCATCTTGCATCTAAGCTCCGGATTCGTCGTCTGAAAAGACACATTTATCGGTGAAAGATTATATTTAATGATACGATCCACATCTACATCAGACATATTCGTCAACGTCACATAATTACCCTGTAAAAAGGATAATCTAGAATCATCGTCCTTAAAATAAAGCGTGTCACGCATCCCTTTTGGCATCTGATCGATAAAACAAAAGATACACTTATTGTGACAGGAACGATACTCGTCCATCAACCCATTCTCAAAACTGATTCCTAAATCCTCATCATATTCCTTATCAATCTCCAAAAGCCATTCTTCGCCCGATGGTTTCTGAATCAGAACTTCTATATATTCATCCTGTGTATAATATTGATAATCAAATATATCTTCTATTTTATTTCCATTAATCTCAAGCAGAATATCGCCAACTTCTATTTCTAACTCTTCTGCAATACTACCTGGCGCTACTTGATTTATGATGTGTTTATTTTGCTTTTTCATGTCTTTTCCCTATACTTTCTTTCCTTACGGACTGTAAGCTCGAAAATCCTACAGATTTCCTCGCTGAGGACATGCGTCCTATAAATAATAATAAAAATGCCGTTCAGAATACAAGTATTCTGCCCTGCTTTTTATTATTATTTGCAGTCCTTATTTTATATCATACTAGAAAAATCTTGACGTGTCACTAACAGAATGATATAAATTAAAGAGACTATGGGAACTTTTCCACAAATGAAAGGATGTTTATCAATGCCTAATTTACAAGAATTACAAAATGCTATGCCTGTAGCACCTTTAAAGCTTGTTGCATTAAGCAGTGCCACAGATATAGGTAACAAGGTTAATGATTATCTTGTTGAATTCCGCAAGCATGCCAATAACGTATATATTGAAGACCCTGCATTCCAAGGCTATGCAGAGGACAATTATCTTTTAAACTTTACTGCTCCTCGTTTTAGTAGTGGCGAAGGCAAAGCTGTTTTAAATGAAACTGTTCGTGGTAAAGACTTATTTATTTTAGTAGACGTATGTAATCACAGCCTTACTTATAAGATCAATGGTTATACCAATCATATGTCTCCTGACGATCATTATCAGGAGTTAAAGCGTATTATCGCTGCAGCACAAGGTAAAGCTCACAGAATCAATGTTATTATGCCATTCCTTTACGAAGGACGTCAGCATAGAAGAACTGGACGTGAATCCTTAGACTGTGCTTATGCATTTGAAGAATTATGTGAGATGGGCGTATCTAACTTCATTACTTTTGATGCACACGACCCTAGAATCCAGAACGCTGCTCCTTTAAAGGGATTTGATAATTTTACAGCACATTATCAGTTTGCTAGAGCACTTCTCAACGCAGAAAAGGATCTAATCCTTGATAAAGACCACGTTATTGTAATTTCTCCTGACGAGGGTGCATTAGACAGAGCGATTTACTTCTCTAATGTCCTAGGCGCAGATACTGGTATGTTCTACAAACGTCGTGACTATTCTACGATTGTAAACGGTAAGAATCCTATCGTAGCACACGAATTCCTCGGAAACGATATTCGTGGAAAAGATATCATTATCATCGACGATATGATTTCTTCTGGCGACAGTATGATCGATACTTCAAGACAGTTAAAAGCTATGGGCGCAAAGCGTGTATTCATTTGTACAACCTTTGGTTTATTTACAAATGGTCTTGCTGCCTTTGATAAAGCTCATGAAGAAGGTGTATTTGAAAGAGTTATAACCACTAATCTCTGCTACCGTCCACCTGAGTTAATGACAAAACCTTATTACTTAGAGGCTGATATGAACAAGTTCCTTGCTTCTATCATCGACTTCATGAATCATGACTTATCTATGGAAAATGTATCAACACCTACAGAAAAGATTCAGAAGATTCTTTCTATGTATAAAATTTAATTTATTACATATATTCAAAAAGCACATTCCTCTCATTTGGAATGTGCTTTTCTATTTACATCGTATTATAGAACAATTTTATTGAAGCTCTTCTTACCTTTTTTGATAATGAATTCTTCTACAAAAGTATCCTTTGCATAAACAGTTTTAATATCTGTTACCTTTTCTCCATTTACAGTTACACCACCCTGTTCAACAGCTCTTCTAGCCTCAGAACGTGATGCTGTCATACCAGCCTTTACAAGGATAGACATAATATCAATGTTTCCATCTGTAAAATCTTCATCAGAAAGCTGTGTAGTAGGCATATTTTCGAGATTTCCACCACCTGCAAACAACGCTTTAGAAGCTTCCATCGCCTTACTTGCTTCTTCTTCTCCATGAACAAGCTTTGTAAGCTCGAATGCAAGAATTTCCTTTGCTTTATTAAGTTCGCTTCCTTCCCAAGCTTCCATTTTGGCAATTTCTTCTAATGGAAGAAATGTAAGCATCTTGATACACTTAAGAACGTCTGCATCAGAAACATTTCTCCAGTACTGGAAGAATTCGTATGGAGATGTCTTTTCTGCATCAAGCCATACTGCGCCTGATTCTGTCTTACCCATCTTCTTACCTTCTGAGTTAAGAAGAAGATTAATTGTCATAGCATAAGCATCCTTACCAAGCTTACGACGAATCAGCTCTGTACCACCAAGCATGTTGCTCCACTGGTCATCTCCACCAAACTGCATATTACAACCATACTTTTGGAATAAGGTGTAGAAGTCGAAGCTCTGCATAATCATGTAATTGAACTCAAGGAAAGTTAAGCCTTTCTCCATACGCTGCTTGTAGCACTCAGCCGCTAACATACGATTAACAGAGAAATGTGGTCCTACCTCTCGCAACAATTCCATGTAATTCAAATCAAGAATCCAATCAGCATTGTTTACGAGCATTGCCTTATCTTCACCAAATTCAATAAATCTGCTCATCTGCTTCTTGAAACACTCAACGTTATGCTGAATGGTTTCCTTTGTCATCATTTTACGCATATCTGTCTTACCGGATGGGTCACCAATCATAGCTGTACCACCACCGATTAAAGCGATAGGCTTATTTCCTGCCATCTGTAAACGCTTCATCAGGCAAAGTGCCATAAAGTGTCCTACGTGTAAACTATCAGCTGTTGGGTCAAAACCAATGTAGAAAACAGCTTTTCCGTTATTAATCATTTCCTTAATTTCGTCTTCATCTGTTACCTGCGCAATTAGTCCACGCGCAACTAATTCATCATATAACTGCATATTTTTCTCCTTTTCTGCACCGAATAAAAATTTTCAATATCCTGTAGCCATTTCAGTGCTTATCACTACAGTTCTGTTATAGGGAAAAGGAAATAAAAAACCTCGTCCCTTATTTCACTAAAGGACGAGGATAAAACCCGTGTTACCACCTTCATTCACATAAGACTCACGCCTTATGCCTTAGTAAGTACGATTTGAAACACCTATAAAAACATTCAAATGATACTCTCCCATTATAACGTTTGGGGTTACGTCACAGCCTACTCTCATGCTCCATGATTTCAGTGTGCAGCTCCAAGAGGTATTCCGATGCATCTTTCCTTGCGCCTCTCATCAGCCGGCTACTTTCTGTAAGTTCCCATGTATCGTACTTATTCTTTTCATCGCTTTTTAATATAGATTATATTATATTCATGGCTTTTTGCTTTGTCAATACGCTTTCATTCAAATTTTCTTCGCTTTACTTCAATGCCAAAAACGCTCCTAGGTTCCCTCTCATCCCATTACTCGCTCGATGGCTGAATAAAATATCCGGATTACAACAAGTACATATATCTGTCACCTCTATATGTTCTTCCAGTACTCCAGCTTCACGAAATACACAGTAATTTGCATACCATAAATTTAATTGAAATTTTTCCTCATTTTTCTGATATAACAACTGCTTATCATTCTTTTGATTTGGAAAAGTCTCCTCAAATGCCTGTGCAACATCCTGACTAACCTCATAACAATCTTGGCATATAGAAGGTCCTATTACTACATGTACATCATCTGGTTTCGTTCCATACTCTTTTCCCATTTCTTCTAATGTTACCGCCCCCATTTTATTCACAGTACCTCTCCAGCCTGAATGAGATAAACCAATTGCTTTATGCACCGGATCGACAATATATAATGGCACACAATCTGCATAAAAAGTTGCTAACACAATCCCTGGCTCATTTGTAATTAACCCGTCCACATCCGAATAATCACGTGGTCTTATAACACCCTTCCCTTTATCTTTCATTGTAACCTTTCGCACATTGGTTGTATGTGTCTGGTCTGAACAAACAATATTTTCCACCTCGCATCCTAATACTTGAGCGATACGATGATAATTCTCGTCCACCCATTCCTTTTCATCCCCACGCGTATAACTCAAATTCATCGTTCCCAGATGTGCTTTACTAACACCACCTAACCGGGATGAAAAACAATGCTTCACAATCCCTGTTTTTTCCATACTATCAAATGTAAAATATAATAAATCATCATCCTTTATATTAAAATGATTTTCTTTACAAACAATCTTATTTCCTTTTCTTTTTATTTTCATTTCTGCCATAACATGCTCCTTAATATATATGTGAAAATGCATTCTGATGCCAGGCTATCTCCTCACCGCATATTGCTACTACATCATAACGAATGGCACTAAATTCTCCAATTCCATGTGTCAATCGGTAATAATCAGCCACTCGACAAATTTTCTTCTGCTTCTGATATGTTACTGCCTCCGCCGGATTTCCTGTTTTTTGATTCTTTCTATATTTCACCTCAAAGAAAATAAGATACTCCTGATCTCTTCCAATTAAATCTATTTCACCAGCACGATTCTGATAATTTTTTTCAATAATATTAATTCCCTGTTTTTTCAAGTATTGTTCCGCCAGTACTTCATATTCTGTTCCTGTCTTACGGGTATTCATGTATATCTCCCTTTCAAAAGCCACCATTCACCAAAATCATTTTTTACTCTTATGCGTAGCTATTTTTGCCTTAATCTTGTCCATACTATCAACGAATACCAATATCTCTGCCACAACCTCATAAAGTTCAGGTGGAATCATATCGCCAATTTCAAGCTTTGACAAAGTATTTACCAACTTATCATCTCTATGCACTGGAATATCTGACTGTTTTGCCTGCTCTATAATACGCTCTGCAAGCGCACCACGCCCCATTGCAATAACCTTTGGTGCACTATCCTCTGGGTCATATTCTAGAGCTACTGCCTGTTTCGGTATATTCTTTTTCTTATTTTCCAAAATATCACTTCACCTTTCCTTTCAATATCTCACTCATGAAATATATAGACATTACAGTACTAAGTTCGCATATCAAAGTTCTGATATACCAAAGGCGCAGGCATTCCTTTTGCCTGGTCTTCTATTCGTTCAAATACCGTTTTCTCAGATTCCCGCTTTTCAAAATAAGTCTGAGTCTGATATCCCTTTTTCATCAGTCTCTCAGTTAATTCCTCCATATGTTCTTCCAGCAATGCTACAGATTCTTCTTCGATATAAAATCTTGTGGTTACCTGTTGTGTATTTGTATTCAATGCTATATTAATATCCATATTACCCAAATATTCCATATCCAAATGCAAAATCGCCGTTAACATTCCGTCTTTTTTAGCCAAGTTACGTTTATTTGTGTAAACATATAACTCGCCTTGCGCTTGTGAGCCAGACAACTTTAATGGCAACTGTACATACTGAAACATCTGGTTCATCTGATTTATGAACTCTACATTTTCTCGAATATTCTGCAAAGCATTTCCTGTATTAGTCTGATTTTGTGTAGCCACTTGTTCCATTAATTTTGAAAGTTGCTCACCTCGTTGCAACAGCTTTTGATAGAATTCCTTTACTTTTCCCTCTTCTGTCAACTCTTCTGGTGTTAACGACCATTCATTTTGCAAGGTATCTTTCAAAAACGCCTTAAATTCCTCCGAGCAATAAAGTTTGTCCTTACTATCAGGCGAAAGCCTCATACCAATTCCCTGCTCTGAAAACAGCAATTTCTTTAAGGTGTTTACATCCAACTCGCCTTGTTTCAAAGCTTTCTGCACACCTCCAACAAGCTGTTCTTCTGCCAAACCTTCCACTTGATTCATAAACACTGACAATTTGGTTGCATGATTAGAACCGGGCATATTTTCCCTATTAAATACTTCCGAAACTCTATTTTCACTTTCTAATAACAATCCACTTTGTAGAGTCTCCTTCCCCTCTCCTGACACTAAGTTTTGTTCCTTTACAGTATTTTGAACAAGAGTCTGATTTTCATTTACAGAACTTTCTTTTTCCTCTGCCAGAAAACTTACAATCTGTTCCATAAAGATTTCTGCTTTCATCGCCCCCACACTCTGCCCTACGCCTTCTGTATTTCCGACAATCGCAGTATACAGCTTTCTTATATCTCCTACAACTTCCAGGATACCATCTGATAGCTTATGTTCTAAATTCTGATAATGGTCTAACTGTGTAAGATTGGCATTCGTTACCTTTACACCAAGCTGATGAAGACGAATCAAACTGTCAACATTCACCCGTGGATGCTGTAGCAACTGTCTGTTAAAAACAGCCAACGAATTCTTATCAATCGACATTCCATTTTCAATTAGCTTTGCTACCATTTGCAAATTTTTATCATTTACAGCAATGTTTGCTGCCTTCAATGCCGCTTCTCCTACTCTTTGCTGCAATAGATTCGTATAAATTGGTTTTAATACAATTTTGGAATTTTGGTTAGACTGAACCTGAAAATTAAGAAGCTGTCCTAACGCAAGTTGCACCTCACCCTCTAATCTTGCTGCCATATACATGCCACTTACAAGCTGTAGCTGCACATCCTGCCCATTTACGGACACAATTTCCCCTTGAAAGGTATCTCCGGGTTGAAGCTGTTGAAGCATAACCTCTGAAGATACCTGCTGAGTTGTATGTGATGTTGTAACATTCTGTAATCCTTGTTGTCCTATTCCCGTTTGCAACGAAGTATATCCATGAAAGCTATCCATGCCATCTCCCCTTTATCTTACATATTGTAAAAGTCGAAACATATGATATTTTTAATAAATGATTGTCTATGTATCGGAGACGGTCCTACTTCCTTAAGTGCCGCAATATGTACCGCTGAACCATACCCCTTATTGTCTGCAAAATGATACTCCGGATATGCCTTATCAAACTCAACCATAAGTCGGTCTCTCGTCACTTTCGCAATAATACTCGCCGCCGCAATTGACATACTTTTTGCATCACCTTTAATAATTGGTATTTGGCGAACATCTACACCCGGTATCGTCACTGCATCATTTAATAATATATCGGGTTTTACCACTAATTTACTAATAGCCTCTCGCATTGCTTCATAGGTTGCCTGTAAAATATTTATTTCATCAATCCTAGTATGAGTAGCATATCCAATTCCTACCGCCACCGCTTCCTTCATTATGATATCATAAAGTTCTTCTCGCTTCTTCTCGCTAAGTTTCTTAGAGTCATTAATATATAAAATATTGCAATCTTTTGGCAAAATAACTGCACTTGCCACAACCGGCCCCGCAAGTGGTCCTCTCCCCACCTCATCAATACCACATATATAGCCACAATCAGCGTATTCTCTTTCATAACGTTTCATTCCTTCGGTACGAAGCATTTCTTTTTCTAAGGCCTCTATTCTTTTCTTGGCCTTCACTACCAAGGCCTGAACGCCGCCTCTCTCATCCATTTCGTATTCCTGTATAAAAAGAGGCAGCTCTTTATCAGCCGCCGCCTGTAATTCTACCTTTATTTCACCTATCTTTTTCTGTGACATAATCTAATCCCTTTCTTATATATCTCCCAAAGTTAACCATTCAGCGCATTCATAGTTAATACAAAAATCCATCCCCAAGTTACTATTGATGCTTCAGAATACCAAATTTATCAAATGGCCAAATCCTAAGCCATGCCCTTCCTATAATATCATCTCTCTGTATATTTCCAACGGATGGTTCTCTGCTATCTGAACTGTTATTACGATTATCTCCCATAACAAAATACTCATCATCACCCAAAACAATCGGTTCATTCGCTCTACCGGCATACTTAATTACTTCTTTACCATATGATTCCTTTAAAATTTCACCATTAATATAAATGTTACCCTGTTCATCTATCTGCACAGTTTCACCCGGCATACCGATAATACGCTTAATATAATATACTGGTTCTGTATCTACATAATATGCAGCAAAATCCGGTTCATACGGAAATACGATAATATCAAATCGCTGTGGTTCAGAAAAACGATAGGTAATCTTATCAACAATCAAATTGTCATTTTCACTTAGTGTTGTTTCCATACTACTTCCACTTACCTGTGTACGCTGACCAACATAAGTAATAATCAGATATGCCGCGCATAAGACCACTAATAAATATATACTTGTACTTAATACTTCCTTCAATACATTCTTCATTTCGTATTCCCCGATTCTGATTTTTAAATATCTTTTTATTCTTTAAAAAGATGCTGTAACGTAGTGAAAATTAGACAAGAATTTCGCAAGAAATTCTTGCCAAAGTGCGTGCGTTGGCACGCACTATTTTTATTCTTCCTGCATCAACTCTAACGTAATCTTACCAAGTCTTCCGCTTCTAAAATCTTCAACAAACAAAGAGGATGCTTTCATTAAATCCAATTCTTCTCCCTTAAGATAGCATCTTCTACTAATACAGATTGCCTTTAACACCTCATAGGCATCTCCCTGCTCTTCAATTTCATAGCGAGCTTTTAAAGCACCTGAATATTCTTTTGTAACGAATTTAATCAATTCATACGCTAGTTCATCTAAATGTACAATCTCATCATTCATAGAACCAATCATTGCCAAATGAAGTCCAACCGTCTGATCTTCGAATTTTGGCCATAAAATACCAGGAGTATCTAATAACTCCAATCCTTTATTCAAGCGAATCCACTGTTTTCCCTTAGTAACACCCGGTTTGTTTCCAGTTTTAGTGCATGCCTTTCCCGCAAAAGAGTTAATAAATGTAGATTTTCCAACATTGGGAATTCCTACCACCATAGCTCTTACTGGTCTGTTAATGATACCACGTTTTCTATCACGTTCAATCTTTTCCTTACATGCCTCCTGTACAACACCTTGAATCGCTTTGATTCCGGCACCACTCTTAGAATTAATCTCCAGTGCATGAATTCCCTGTTTTTTAAAATATTCCATCCACAATTTATTCTGTCTAGAATCTGATAAATCTGATTTATTCAAAAGAATTATCCTTGCCTTATTCTTGCCTAATTCATCAATATCAGGATTTCTGCTTCCTAATGGAATACGCGCATCCACTACTTCTATTACCAAGTCTATTAACTTGATATCCTCCTGCATCATTCGTTTTGCCTTCGTCATATGACCCGGATACCACTGATATACCGCCATGTTTTACGCTCCTTTTCATAACTTCAATATAGGCTATTATCCACAATTATCAATTGCCCAAACTTTTTATACTTTCTATTCTATTAACCCTAGCTCGCTATCCTGCTTTGCCATACGGAACCACGCTTTACCGATTATATGTTCTTTCTTTATATTACCAATATTAGCAGAACGACTATCTTCACTATTGTTGCAGTTATCTCCAATCACAAAATACTCATCATCCTCAAGCTCTATCAAATTTTCTACCAATCCAGGCTCTGCTATCTTATCATTAAAATAATCTTCCTGTGTCTCACCATTCACATAAAGAATACCGCCTTTTATCTGCACGGTATCTCCTGGCACCGCTAATACACGTTTCACATAATAATGTGCCTTCTCATTTCCATTTGGCCGAAAAACCACTACATCCCCAATTTTGGGCGATGATAATCGATATATTAATCGATTCAAAAAAATCTCCTGCCCATTATATAAACACGGTTCCATAGAGGAGCCAATCACACTAGTTTTCATTCCCATACAATAGACAAGTACAATAGCCAAAAAAGCAGAAACAAACATCCAAAAAATCCAGCTGGCTATTTCTTTAATCAATACCATATTTAATTTTTTCTTTTTCTGATAAAATGTTAATCCTTTTCTTCTTCCCATGTGTCCTACAATATTTTTCCGTTATCTTGCATCAGCAATAATTATACTCCAAATGTGTGTTCAACGCAAGCATCACCCCTAAACAGAGTTATGACCTCTACATTCCAGTAAAAATAGTGCATGCCAGCGCATGCACTTTGGCAAGAATTTCTGTCGAAATTCTTGTTTAACCACCACTACGTAACAGCAATTTCCTAATATTTAACAAAAACGGAGTCCTTAATGGACTCCGTCTGTTAACATGAACTATAGCTAAAATAAATTATTTTACTAATTCCTTAACCTTAGCTTTCTTACCAACACGTTCTCTTAAGTAGTTAAGCTTAGCTCTTCTTACCTTACCAAGTCTTACAACTTCAATCTTCTCTACGTTAGGAGAGTGCATAGGCCATGTCTTCTCAACACCAACACCGTTAGAGATCTTTCTTACTGTGAAAGTTTCTCTATTGCTGCCGCCCTGGATCTTTAATACAGTTCCTTCGAAAACCTGAATTCTTTCACGGTTTCCTTCCTTAATCTTTCCGTAAACCTTAACTGTATCACCTACGCTAAACTTGTCTACAGATTCCTTTAACTGTGCCTGTTCAATCTCTTTGATAATTTCGTTCATTTTGTTTGCCTCCTTAATTCACTCGACGTTCTTAATACATTCTATTCGTACCAGAGGACCATCTCTTTTTTCGCAACATTAATAATTTATCATATTTCTCACAAAAAAGCAATCATTTTTTGTCTTTTATAGGCTTTTATAGACCTTATACTTCTCTTCTTTTTCTGCGTTTTTTCTCTGGTTTCGGAGGATGCGACAACACATATGCCTCATACATCTCCGGTCTACGCTCTTTGGTTCTAAGAAGTGATTGTTCTAAACGCCACTTTTCTATATTTGCATGATGACCACTCAAAAGCACCTCTGGCACCTTTTTATCATGCCATACCTCTGGTCTTGAATACTGTGGATATTCTAAAAGTCCATCCGAATGAGATTCTGTCAGTGCAGAATCATCATTGTTCAAAACTCCCGGAACAAGTCTGGATATCGTATCAATCATAACCATTGCCGGAAGCTCTCCACCCGTTAGAACATAATCTCCAATTGAAATGTAATCCGTTACAATTTCCTCCAACACACGTTCATCAATACCTTCATAATGACCACATAAAAAAATCAAGTCTTCTTCTTCGGAAAGTTCCATAGCCTTTTTCTGTGAAAAAACTTCTCCCTGTGGCGTTACATAGATAACTCTAGTCTGCTTCTGCTCTGTGTTTGCAGATACTTCTGCCGAAGCTTTTCTTCTTTCCAATATGCGCTCTTCCACAGCAAGATAAGTGTCATATACAGGTTGCGCCTGCATAAGCATTCCTGCGCCGCCCCCATAGGTATAATCATCTACTCTCTTATGCTTATTGAGAGTATAATCACGAATATTTACTGCCTCGATATCAATATATCCATTCTGTGTTGCCCTACCAATAATACTCTCAGACAATCCCTGCATAATCATATCAGGGAACAAAGTTAATACATGAAAATGCATCATAACTAACAGTATCCTTCCATTAATCTAATAAGCCATCCAAAATATGAATAACCATTTTTCTCTCGTCCATATCTACCGAAAGAATACACTCCTTGATTGCAGGAAGTAATAATTCTCTTCCATCTGTCATATTGATGACATATACATCATTCGCACCTGTCTGCATAACATCTGCAAGTATTCCTATCTGCTTCTCTTCCTCATCAAACACCGACAAATCAATCAAATCCGCAATAAAATACTCATTTCTGCGAAGTCTGACTGCATTTTCTCTCGTAACATAGAGACTTTTATTTTTATATCTCTCTACATCATTTATATTATCAAAACCCTTGAATTTTAAAATAACAAACTGTTTAAAGAACTTTACTCCCTCTATTTCAAGAGTCATCTTTTCCTTACCTGTATCCAGAATTGTTTCCTTTAATCTTTTAAAACGTTTTACATCATCTGTTGTTGGGAAAACCTTCACTTCACCACGGATCCCATGTGTCTGTGTGATAATTCCGACCTGTAATAATTCGTCCATTTAACCTCCGATTTTAAATGAAATAGTGCGTGCCAGCGCACGCACTTTGGCAAGAATTTCTTGCGAAATTCTTGTCTAACTACCACTACGCTACAGCAATTTCCTAATATTCGAAATAGTGCGTGCCAGCGCACGCACTTTAGCAAGAATTTCTTTCGAAATTCTTGTTTAACGTACACTACACTACAGCCATTTCCTACTAAATGAAAAGGGGAGTCTAAAAGACCTCCCCATAATCTCTAAACGATTTCAACATCTACCTTAACATTTTCTTTGGATGATGCTGCCTTAACAACAGAGCGAATAGCCTTAGCAATTCTTCCCTGTTTACCGATAACCTTACCCATATCTGCTGGTGCAACATGAAGTTCAACAGTGATATTCTTACCGCTTCCCTTCTCTGTTACTACAACCTCGTCCGGATTGTCTACTAGAGCTTTTGCAATTACTTCAACTAACTCCTTCATATTTACACCTCCAAGAGAGTTCCCCAATCTTATTTCTCAATACCTGCTAACTTGAAGATCTTGGAAACTACTTCTGTTGGCTGAGCACCATTTGCTAACCACTTCTTAGCTGCTTCTTCGTCTACCTTGAATTCACTTGGGTTTGTGTTTGGGTTATAAGTTCCGATTTCATCGATACACTTTCCATCTCTAGGAGATCTTGAATCAGCTACGATGATTCTATAGATAGGAGCTTTCTTCTGACCCATTCTTCTTAATCTGATTTTTACTGCCATTGTTCTTTACCTCATTTTCTTTCTTTTAAAAATTATTATAACTATTTATATGCAAACGCATTTATATGCGCTTGTTGACACTATTAAAATGGAAATTTAAATCTTCCTTTTTTACCGCCGAAGCCACCCATCATTCCCGGGAGCTGCTTCATCATCTTCTGTGACTGCTCAAATTGCTTAATAAAACGGTTCACAACTGCAATATCCACGCCTGCGCCCTTCGCAATTCTATGCTTTCTGCTTGGATTCAAAAGCTTTGGATCTTTTCTCTCAGCAGGAGTCATAGATAATACAATTGCTTCCATTCTTGCCATCTGTTTCTCATCAATTGCTGATTCCAAATCACTTGCCTTGATTCCCATTCCAGGCATCATTCCCAAGATACTGGAAAGACCGCCTAACTTCTTCATCTGGTTCATACTCTCCAAATAATCCTCGAAGTCAAACTTACCCTTCTTTAAACGGGCTGTCATTTCTTTCTCTTTTTCAGCATCCATATCCAAATTTGCTTCTGCCACCTTGTCAATCAAAGTAAGCACATCGCCCATTCCAAGGATTCTGTTTGCCATTCTATCAGGATAAAACTGTTCTATATCTGTCAGTTTCTCACCTGTACTAACATAAAGAATCGGCTTTCCGGTAACTGCCTTAACTGAAAGCGCAGCACCACCTCGTGTATCGCCATCCATCTTAGAAAGGATAACACCGTTTACACCTATCTTTTCGTCAAATTCTTTCGCTACATTGACGGCATCCTGACCTGTCATGGCATCTACTACCAATAAGGACTGATGCACCTCTACATTCTCTTTAATCTCCTGCAACTCTGCCATCATATCTTCATCTATATGAAGTCGACCTGCAGTATCGATAATTACAACATTATTGTTATTCTTTGCCGCATGTTCAAGACCTGCTTTTACAATATCAACAGGCTTATGATTTGTTCCCATTGAGAAAAAGTCTACCTGCTGTTTTTCCGCATTTACCGATAACTGATCAATTGCCGCTGGTCTATAAATATCACAGGCTACAAGCAACGGTTTCTTACCCTTAAGTTTGAGTTTTCCTGCAATCTTAGCTGCTGCTGTCGTCTTACCTGCACCTTGAAGACCACACATCATAATAACCGTGGTTGCTTTACCAGGCTGTAGCACAAGTTCTGTTGTCTCAGAGCCCATAAGATTGACCATTTCTTCATTAACAATCTTAATAACCATCTGCCCCGGATTCAATCCGTTCATCACATCAGAACCAATTGCTCGTTCCTCTACAGACTTTACGAATTGCTTAACAACCTTGAAGTTAACATCTGCTTCCAATAAAGCCATCTTAACTTCCTTCAATGCCGCCTTAACATCTGCTTCCGTAAGACGTCCTTTGCTTCTTAAATTTTTAAAAACATTTTGCAATTTGTCTGTTAAGCTCTCAAATGCCATTCTTAAAGCTCCTCTATAATCTCATCGGACAATTTTTTAATCTGCTCATCATCTGTCAAAGTGTTGATTTCCTGTACCATTTGCTTAATCTTTGCAAATTTATCTACAAGATGAAGCTTATTCTCATACTCTGCCAGTATTTTGTCACAACGTTTCAGAATATCATGTACTCCTTGTCTGCTAATCCCCTGCTCTGCCGCAATTTCACTCAAGGATAAATCATCCAATATTGCATTTTCATAAATCCTCTTCTGATGTTCTGTTAACAGCTCACCATAGAAGTCAAAGAGCATTCCTTTCCATTCAAGTTTCTCTATGGATTCTTTTGCAATACTTTCTGTTTTCATGACTACCTCCGGTTATGTATCTCGCGACATAATTCTCACGCCACGCGACTATACTAGAATACTATAACGTAATAAGAGTGTCAAGTATTTTTTCTTGACACCCTTAACATTTATATCTTATTCATCTAGATACTTCTTTAAGATTTTCTGGAGCTGTTCAATATCAATGGGTTTAGATAAATATCCCTGAAATCCTTTGCTTATATACTCATCTACCACGCCCGATATTGCATTTGCAGTCAATACTATCATCGGCGTACTTGCATTAACGCCCTCCGTTCTTCCTTTCACAATCTGCATCAATTCCGTCCCAGACATTCCCGGCATCATATCATCCGTAATAATAATGTCATATTTTTCCACTTCTATCATCCCCAAAGCTTCTCCACCACTACTTGCACGATATACATCCAACTCCATCATTTCCAAAATAGCAGAAATAACCTCAAGATTCATCTCATTATCATCAACCGTAAGTACCTTTTTCCCCGAAAAAAACATAATATCCAAACAATCACCATCCAACGATGGTTCTGCCTGTCGGATTCTTGAATTATAATCACCAATCGGTGTACTACAGATTACTTTTTGAGGCATATCAACCCAGAATCTAGACCCTTTTCCATATTCACTGTCCACATAAATATTGCCATTCATAATTCTGACAAGCCCCGCAGTAATATTTAAACCCAGCCCTGACCCTTCTATACTCCTATTTTTCAGCTGATCCAAGCGTTCAAAATCATGAAAAAGTCTAGGCAATTCCTCTTCTTTGATACCAATACCCGAGTCCTGCACCTCCATAAATAACTGAATCCATTTCCTTTCATTTTCTTCATCCATACTCTGTATTTCAGAATCCACTATTTCTTTATGCCAAATTTTAATTTGAACCCAGCCACGTTCTGTATACTTTGCCGCGTTTGTAAGAAGATTAATCAAAACCTGCTTAACGCGAATCTCATCCCCAAACAAGCAATCCGGTATCTCACTATTCACATCAATGCGAAGCTCCAAGCCTTTATCCTGTATCTTATCCCGCATCATACTCACCACATCATGAATCATACTAGATACCGAATACTCAGCCTCCACAATCTCCATCTTTCCCGTATCTATTTTAGAAAAATCCAATACATCATTAATCAAACCCAAAAGCGTTTTTCCCGCGCTTTGTATATTATACGAATACTTTCTTACATTCTCATCCTTGGTTTCTCGCATAATCAACTCATTCATACCAAGCACAGCATTTAATGGTGTTCTGATTTCATGAGACATATGAGATAAGAATCTGGTCTTCTGCTCATTTGCCGACTCAGCCGCCTCCTTCTCCCTTGCAAGGATTTCCATCATGGCTTTATCCTTCTCCTTACTAATCCTTGCTCTTGAGCTAACTGTAGACGCTAACATACATAAACTGAACAAAAACAAAGCAGTACCAAACAACTTTGATACTCCCATCGAATCACCACGTAAATACGCAATCAGTCCTACTAAAGTAGCAATAAAAATCACTACAGAACCTAACATAACAGCTTTCTCTGTTTTTTTCTTACCAACAACAAAGCCAACCAATCCGGAAACCACAGCCACCAATATAATGACATATACATAAACAAACGCTTCCATTAAATCAAATGCTCTTGTGATAAATTCTATCACACAGCCAATTATCAAAACATGATTTAATGCAATCAGCACATCATATCGCTTGGAATCTGGAAAAAAAGTTCTCTTAATATAAATCAATAGTGGAATAGGCATAATCATAAATGACATCGCATTTGTCCAATACAAAACCACTGATTTATGCAACCACAGTTCAAGAATACCACAGTCCGTCAGCAAATAGGCAAGCCCTATCATCAAAAAACCTATTAACCACCATAAGGATTTATACCCCTCTATTCTGCCAAGCATAACTGCAGAGTAATATATTAATATAGTCAATAAAACAAGTAACAACGAAAAGCCAACAATCGCTACTACAATTCCACATTTTGAAATCACATACGATACAATACTATACCGATTCCCCAAAGACAGAAACTGTACAACAAAATTCCCTGTATCGGAATGTGTAAATTCCATAGTAATTTTGTCTCCTGGATGCAGATCCTTTACCGGAATCTGATAAAACATATAAACAGAACTTCCATATGCTCTTCTATTCTCTGGAAATACTTTTTCATCCCACAAAACATCATTTACATAAATATAGACCTCTTTTGCCCTAACCCTAAAACAAAGTAATTTGTCATCCAATACATTATCATCTAAAGTTTTTGTAATCGCCACAGACTCTTCTGTTTTTTGTAGCTTCAGATAGTGTTCATTTACCGCTATTGGTTCCCCCTCTTGATTCACATAGCTCCACCCGTCACCAAACCAAATAATATCCTTATCTGCATTTTGAAAATATGCAATTCTAGGCGCATAGTACCATATCGCATATGTAAAAACAATCATAAACACTATCTGCGCATAAAAGAGCGTTTTACCCACTTTACTAACATTCAATTGCAATAACTTATCATATAATTTATTTTGCATTCGTATACCCCAATTCATATATTCTAAAAAAAGGTGCCTATATTATAAATTTTCTCACTTTTTGACATTCATTGCAAGAAAAAAGAGAAACAATATCTCTACCGTTTCTCTAAATCTTTTCGCGCATAATATCCTTATATCCCTCACCAAAAATTTCGCTTGCCGAGGAAACAATCATAAAGGCATTTTTATCCTCTTCCTTGACAATCTCTTCTGCCTGTGGCGCCATCTGCTTACGCATAGCAACCATTACCACTTCTTTTCTTTCTCCTGTATAAGCTCCCCTACCTTCAATCAAGGTTGCTGTAATATCAAGTTCTTCCAATATACGCTTTTTTATATTCTCAGGACTTGTTGTTATAATATAAATAAGTTTTGCCTCATCTGATCCATATAGGCAATAATCCATTACTACCGAGTTAATCACAACAGTTACTCCTGCATAAAACGCAACTGTCATATCTCTAAAAACTGCCCACGAAGCAAGAATTACAATAATATCTGTCGCCAAAAAGAGTGTATTTGTTTTAATATGCTTCCATTTTAGACGCATTACTTTAACGATAATATCCGTTCCGCCCGTCGTGGCACCAGCTTTAATTACCAAAGCCAGCGCTATTGCCATCAAACCTCCGCCAATTACAGCTGCAATTAGCAAATCATTTGTTACTGCTCCAAAAGGAGCGAGCATATCCGTAAACACTGTAATCCAAACCAATGCATACATAGTGGATATAATAAATTTATACCCAAACTTCCATAGTCCTAATAAAACAATTGGAATATTAATAATCATATTCCACGTACCAACTGATATATCTGTAAATCGGTTTATTAAAATAGCAACGCCGGTGATTCCTCCCGGCGCTATATTATTCGGATCAAGAAACATGCTGATTGCAATTGCATAGATCAATGCTGCTATTGTAATCATGCAATAATTTCTCGCCCTCTTTATCATTCTTTTTGTTTTTGAAGCTAATATCTTCATAAATACCTCTACAAGGTTACTTTTCACTCTGTACCAATAACTCTACAAGTACATCATTCTTCACTAGCCATTTTAAATATTGGTTCTAACCTGTCTTGGCTGATAACCATTTTCCTCTAGCGCTTTAATAATCTGATTCTTATGCTCTGTTCCAAAGGTTTCAAGTGTAATACGCAATTCTACTGCTGCATTTCTATTGATAGACACAAACTGATTATGTTCAAGTTTAATAACATTACCATTTTCCTTAGCAATAACATCAGAAACTTTGCTAAGCTCACCCGGCTTATCCGGAAGCAACACTGATACTGTGAAGATTCTATCTCTAAAAATTAATCCCTGCTGAACAACAGAAGACATAGTAATGATGTCCATATTACCACCGCTCAGAATAGAAACGATTCTCTTATTCTTCTCATTCAAACGTCTCAACGCTGCAACAGTCAGAAGTCCAGAGTTTTCCACTACCATCTTGTGATTCTCAACCACATCAAGGAAAGATACTACCAAATCCTCATCCGGCACCGTAATAATATCGTCCAAATTCTTCTGAATATATGGGAAAATATTCTTACCCGGAGTCTTTACTGCCGTACCATCTGCAATCGTATTTACTCCAGGAAGTGTTAGAACCTCACCATTTTTCATAGATTCCTGCATACAATTTGCCCCAGCCGGTTCCACACCGATCACTTTAATCTTAGGATTCAACAATTTTGCAAGTGTAGATGCACCTGTCGCAAGTCCGCCTCCTCCAATTGGTACAAGAATAATATCTACAAGCGGAAGCTCCTTAAATATTTCCATCGCAATCGTACCCTGACCTGTTGCAACCGCAAGATCATCAAAAGGATGAATAAAGGTATATCCATTTTCCTCAGCTAACTGATACGCATATTCACATGCTTCATCATATACATTTCCCTTTAAAACAACCTCAGCACCATAACTCTTAGTTCTATTTACCTTCATCAAAGGAGTCGTAGTAGGCATCACGATAACCGCCTTAACGCCATACTTCTTTGCAGCATAGGCAACGCCCTGCGCATGATTTCCTGCAGATGCCGTAATTAAGCCCTTCGCTCTTTCCTCTGGACTTAATGTGCTAATCTTATAATATGCACCTCTTAGCTTATACGCTCCTGTAACCTGCATATTTTCAGGTTTTAAATATACTTTATTTCCCGTCTGATTGCTTAAAAATTCACTATAAATCAATTTTGTCTCCGAAGTTACCTCTTTTACAAGTTCAGAAGCTTCTTCAAATTTTTCTAATGTCAACATGTCTGCCATAGCTATTCTCCTTATCTATCATGCATAAAAATCTAAATCTTATGCAAGTTCTTCCTCCTCTGATTTTATATCAAACAAAGCATTTACAAATTCATCTACATCGAATTTCTGTAAGTCCTCTATTGTTTCACCAACACCTATATACTTAACCGGAACATTCAACTCAGACTGAATAGCAACCGCAATACCACCCTTTGCCGTTCCATCCATCTTAGTTAAAACGATACCAGTAAGATTTGCAACCTCTCCAAATTCTCTTGCCTGCGCCAATGCATTCTGTCCGGTTGTTCCATCCAAAACAATTAGATTCTCACGATACGCATTAGGGAATTCTCTGTCAATAATTCTATTCATTTTCTTCAGCTCTTCCATAAGATTCTTCTTATTATGAAGTCTTCCTGCTGTATCACAGATAAGAACATCTACATTTCTTGCCTTGGCTGCATTCACCGCATCATAGATAACAGAAGCCGGATCTGCTCCATCCTTGCCGCCTACCATATCTACACCTGCACGATTCGCCCATTCTGCAAGCTGTTCACCAGCTGCTGCTCGAAACGTATCCGCTGCCGCAATCAGAACCTTTTTATCCTGTGCCTTTAAAATACCTGCAAGCTTTCCTACGGAAGTAGTCTTTCCCACACCATTTACACCAATAACAAAAATAACAGACTGTCTCTTCTCAAATTCATAGGCTGTTTCACCTACTCTCATCTGTTCCTTAATGCTTTCTACAAGCAGCTGCTTACATTCCGATGGCTGCTTCAAATGTTTTTCCTTAACAGCCTTCTTCATTCGCTCCATAATATCATTGGTAGCATTTACTCCAATATCACCCATAATCAGAGTTTCTTCCAATTCCTCATAAAAATCCTCATCAATCTCAGATGCTCCATGAAATACTGCATCAATACCTGATACAATATTATCCCTTGTTTTCGTTAAGCCACTTTTCAGTCGGGCAAAAAAGCCCATCTTTTCTTCTGCCATTTCTTACACCCGCTCCTTTCTTAACCTATTACTAATTATCTAATGCACTGTCTATCAAACTAACACTAACAAGTGTTGACACACCCTTTTCCTGCATGGTAATACCATACAAACGGTCTGCCTGCTCCATTGTACCACGTCTATGCGTAATAACAATAAACTGTGTATACTTGGTAAGCTTATTCAGATACTTCGCAAATCGACTTACATTTTGCTCATCCAAAGCCGCCTCAATCTCGTCCAAAAGGCAGAATGGTGAAGGCTTCAGATTTTGAATTGCAAACAATAACGCAATTGCTGTAAAGGATTTCTCACCACCCGATAACTGCATCATATTCTGTAACTTCTTTCCTGGTGGCTGAGCAATAATTCGGATTCCAGCTTCCAAAATATCCTCTTCCTCAATAAGTTCCAGCGTTCCTTTTCCGCCTCCAAACAGTTCTTTGAATACTTTATCAAACTCTCGCTTAATCTCTTCAAATTTCTCCGCAAACTGCTTACGCATAGCAGTGTCAAGCTCTTGAATAATGCCCTCCAACGTTTTTTCAGCCTCTATCAAATCATCATGCTGATTCTTCAAGAAAGTATAACGCTCCATAAGATTTTTATAATCCTCAATGGCATTTACGTTAACATCTCCAAGCTTTTTAATTTCATCCTTAATTCCCGAAATCTGCTTTCTCATTGTCGGAATATCTGTCATCTCTTCATTACGCATGGACACTGCACTACTCAAAGTAATCTCATACTCATTCCACATGTAATTAATATGGCTTTCCATGGATTCTTCCATTTTTTCTCTTTGAGAATTCAGACGATACACTTCCTTATCAAGCGCATTCTTGCGCTCCGATATTTCTTCTCTGGTAGAAAAGAAATTCTTCTGTTTCTGCGATAATTCTTCCTTTGCCTGCTGTTTTTCTTTCAAAGAAATCTCTGCATCCGACTGTGCTGAATTAGAAGCATTAATGGTTTTTGTAATTTCCTCAATATTATGCTGGCGAAGTTCAATCTCTGCCTGAGAATTCGTAAGCCCTTTCTGAACCTCTGTTAATTCACTTGATAATCTTACAATCTCTCCTTCAATTCGATCAAGATTGGTTTGTTCAAACTCCTGCTTTTGAAGCATCTTTTCATATTCAACATCCCACTCTCCAACAAGACCGGTCTTATCAGATTCTTCAATACGATATGTTTCCAATTCTTTCTGATATGTCTGAACCTCCTGTTCGATTGCTTTTTCATCTGATTCAGAAACTTTCAGTTCATCCTGTATCGACTCTTTATCCTTATTAATCTCGTGAACCTTCTGTTCAATCTCTAATTCTTCCTGCTTTAAATCTCCAAAGCCCTTTTCCGCCTCTTCTTTACGTTCTTCCGCAGTCACTACATTCAATCTTGCTGTATTCTGCTTAATAAACAAATCTTGAAGCTTTGATTTTTCTTCTTCAATTGCATGTCTAAGCTTTGTTCTATCTTCACGGAGATTATCTAAATCCTTGTTCGCCTTATCCAATGCTTCCTTGGTATTCTTCAGCTTCTCTTCTAATTCATCAATTTCTCGTCTTCTTCCCAACAAATTGGAATTATTTTTAAAAGCACCACCGCTAATCGCACCACCAGGCACTAAAAGCTCGCCTTCTAGCGTAACCATTCTTACACCATAATCATACTTACGCGCTATCTTTACCGCATGATCAATATTATCAATAACTGCAATTCTACCAAGCATCGCCTTTGCAACATTGGCATATTTAGAATCTGTTTTTACTAAAGAATCAGCAAGTCCTATCGCGCCCTTTTCCTTTAAAACATCTGGCGTCTTAAATTCTTGAGGATTGGTAATACTTGTCAACGGCAAAAATGTTGCACGCCCAAAACGATTTTGTTTCAAAAATCCAATCATTTTCTTTGCCGTATCTTCATCATCTGTAACGATATTCTGAATATTACCTCCAAGAGCTGTTTCTATCGCTGTTTCGTATTCCTTATCAACTTTAATAATATCTGCTACTACACCAACGATTCCTTTATTCTTTTCCTTTTGCTCCATTACCTTTTGAATACTGTTTCCATAGCCTTCATAACGTTCTGTCAGATTCGTAATCGTATCAAGCTTTGATTTCAGACTCTGATATTTTGACTGTATCGTCCTAATCTCTTCATCCTTTTTCATCAGACGCTCACGAAACGTAACATGTTCCTCATCCATCTGAGTTAAATGATTATTCGTATCAATAATCTCATCATTAATTTTTTTAAACGCTTCCTGTAATGCTTTAATCTCCGCATCTCGTTCTGCTTCATCGCTCTTAGCACGAAGCAATCTGGAATTAAGCTCAGCCTTACGAATACGAAGCTGTTCCATCATCGCATCAAAACTAGCCATCTTCGACTTGATATTTGCCCTATCATTCAAGGTTTGGATAATCTTATTTTTATTAACTTCAATCAAGTTATTTAATTCTTCAATTCTTACCTGAACCTGAGATAAGGAATCCCTTGCAGCATTTCGTTCCTTTTCCATTTCTGAAACTTTTTGGTCAAAAACAGACTTATTTTCAAGAATTCTAGCCTTCTCTGCCTCTTTTTCCTGCAATTGTGTTGCAATTGTTGCTATTCTTTCCTCGAAATGCTTTTCATTTCCTTGAGCACTCTTAATCTGCTCTTTTAATACATTAATTTCACCTTCAAGCTTTCCTCTCATAACACTGGTATCCGTCAATGTATTTCTGGTCGATTCAATTTCCTGCTCTAATTCTTCAATTTTAGACTGAATACTATCATACTCAGTTCTTACCTTTTCATACTGCTCAATCGTTTCGTCATAATCATCTTTCGCAATACGATACTTTTCTTCAACACTGGCAAGTTGCTCCCTAATACGGCTATTTTCCAAAAGAAACATATTAACATCAAGTTCTTTGAGTTCTTCCTTCTTTTTCAAATATATTTTTGCCTTCTCAGATTGCTTCTCCAAAGGTCCTACCTGTTTTTCAAGCTCACTCAAAATATCATTTACACGAATCAAATTCTGCTTCTCATCCTCAAGCTTCTTCTGAGCCGTAGCCTTACGCTTTTTAAATTTTACAATACCTGCCGCTTCATCAAAAAGCTCTCTTTTTTCCTCTGGTTTACCACTTAAAATCTTTTCAATCTGTCCCTGTCCAATGATAGAGTATCCTTCTTTACCAATACCAGTATCATAGAACAACTCATTTACATCTTTTAATCGGCAAGGGGTTCCATTAATCGAATATTCACTTTCGCCGGAACGGTAGATTCTTCTTGCTACAGTTACTTCTTCATAATCAATCGCAAGTTTATGATCTGAATTGTCAAAAGTAATCGCAACATATGCATAGCCTAACGGCTTTCTAAGTTCTGTTCCCGAGAAAATGACATCCTGCATGGATTCACCACGAAGCTGCTTAATACGCTGCTCACCAAGAACCCATCTCACTGCGTCTGCAACATTACTTTTACCGGAACCATTTGGTCCAACAATACCTGTTATTCCCGTATGAAATTCAAAATTAATCTTATTTGCAAACGATTTAAACCCTTGTACTTCAATACTTTTTAAATACATCCTTATCCCCCAGCAGCTATTTTTTTACATAACTATTCAGAACCTTCATAGTTACATTTTTTCCTTCATTTTTACCAAAGCTTCATACGCAGCCTGCTGCTCAGCTGCTTTCTTTGTTCTACCAACACCAGTTCCTATTAGCACATCATTTAAATAAGCTTCCACATGGAACTGCTTATCATGCTCTGGTCCTGTTTCTCCAATAAGCTCATATCGAAGTTTTGCATCTTTCTTCTTCTGAATTTCTTCCTGTAAAATTGTCTTGCTATCCAAGAATAAAATCTTATGTTCTAAATCAGACAGAATAAAACGATAAATATGTTTTTTTGCATTTTCCAGTCCACTATCCAGGAAAATAGCACCAATAATTGCTTCCATAACATCTGATGTAATGGAATCGCGTTTTCTTCCTCCCGTTGCTTCTTCTCCTCTTCCAAGTAAAAGATAAGAACCAATATCCAAATCTTTTGCACAATAAGCAAGCGCTGGCTCGCACACCATGGATGCCCTAAGCTTCGTCAACTGGCCTTCAGGCATATCAGGATTTTCATTAAATAAGAACTCACTAGAAACCAACTCTAAAACTGCATCTCCTAAGAACTCTAATCTTTCATAATTTTTTAATTTATTAATCTTCTGCTCATTCGCAAATGAACTATGTGTTAATGCTTGCTTCAATAGACTTACATCCCGAAAACGATATCCTATTTTTTCCTGCAATTCATCCAGAACTTCATTCATATCCCGCATTCTAAAAACCATGCCTTTCCAAACCATCCGTCATTTCATTACTTACAACAATTTACTATCACACGAAAAAGCCCTTTACCAGGGCTTTTCAATTATTTCACACTCTTAATCAGTTCAACAGCCTCTCTCACCGTTGTTATCTTTTCTAGAGGTTCTGTTGGAATCGATATGCCTAATTCCTCCTCAACCCCCATTACAATTTGATACACATCCAGTGAATCGGCTCCTAAATCATTGAGAAATGTCATATCCATCTTTACTTCATTCGGGTCCATTCCCAATATATTTGCCATCACCTTTTTCAAAGCGTCAAACTCCATCTTTTATGATCCTTCCCTATTCATCCTTGAGAATAACTTTTTCCTTTATCTTTTCATTAATTTTCTGTTCTTTAAATGTGATACATTGCAGAACAGAATTCTTAATCTCAATCGCCTTGGAACTTCCATGCGTCTTTACTACAAGCCCATTTAACCCAAGCAGCGGCGCTCCACCGTGTTCCTCTAAACTAAAGCCTTTTAAAGTCTCCTTCAGCGCTGGCTTTACAAGAAGTGCACCAATCTTACTTCTGAGCGATGTCATCATCCCCGCCTTAACTTTCTTAATCAAAGTTGCACCAACACCTTCATATAATTTTAAGATAATATTTCCAGCAAACGCTTCACATACTATTACATCAGCATAGCCTGTTGGAATATCTCTAGCTTCAATACTTCCGATAAAATTAATCTCCGGACAATTTTTTAATAACGGGAATGTTTCTTTCACAAGAGCATTACCTTTTTCTTCCTCTGCCCCAATATTTACGATCGCAACTCGAGGTTTCTCAATCCCCATAACGCTTTCCATATATACAGACCCCATCTTGGCAAACTGAACAAGATGCGAAGGTCTTGCATCTACATTCGCTCCACAATCAATTAACAAAGAGCAACCCGTTTCTGTTGGAATCAACGGTGCAAGAGGCGGCCTCTCAATACCTTTAATACGACCAACAATCAACTGGCCTCCAACCAACATCGCTCCGGAACTCCCTGCTCCTACAATCGCATCACAAGTTCCATCCTTCACAAGATTCATCGCTACCACAATCGAAGAATCTTTTTTCTTACGAATTGCCATAACAGGAGGCTCTGCTGTTTCAATTACTTCTGTTGCATTTACTACCTCAATACCATTCGCATCATATGTATATTTTCCTAATTCTTCTTTAATAAGATCTTCCTTACCTACCAGATAAACCTTAACATTCTTATTCTCATTTACCGCTTCTACTGCACCCTTGACAATTTCCAACGGGGCATTATCGCCACCCATGGCATCTACTGCTACTCTAGTAATTTCACTCATCGCCAGTAATCCTCCTATACCATAATAAATATACTAAATAGAGGCATAAAAATCAAGACATTTCCTCCTAACGTTTCCCTCAATTTATGAACATAGTTTCTTCGTACTTAGTCATATGCTCTCCATATTCATCTTACTTCATAGAGCTTAAAATATCCGCATAACTAACCAATGTCACATTTTCCATTCCCTGCGCTTTTTCTATACAGTCTTTTGTAAAACCGGACTTTGAAAACAAATAATAATGTACTTTCATATAACGGAACAATTTGCTACGTTTCATTAAGGTTTCCAGAATATCTAAATCTACTTTTTCATTTCTCCACTTACATTCTGCAAATAAAGCAGACTCACTATCTTGTTCACCCATTATATCTAACTCTACCTGACTTCTCTGTATCGGATCATTTCCCCACCAGCGCCCAAGAGAAACAAATTCTATTGGAGTCTTTCCCTCAAGAAGCAGTTTCCACAGATACTGCGTACAAATCTCCTCAAACACCCTTCCCATATAATTTGATAATTGCGGCTCGATTCGTTTATATACCAGGTCTGTAGCTCCTCGGGCAATAACAGAATTGTTATCCAATACAAATCGATACCAGAAGTAAAACATATTGTCTTCAATCGCATAAATAGACTTCTTGGATTCCTTCTCGCCATACGGTGTTTCCCGTTTTATGATACCCAGATTCATCAAATTCTTAATGTAGTTAGAACATACATTGGTATTCTCACCTACCTTTGACGAAATCTCAGACATGCGTGTATGTCCAGTAGCAATCGCAGTAATAATCGCAGTATAAATGGCAGGCTCCCTAACCTCCTGTTTCAGAAGATTAACCGGTTCCTCATAAAGAAATGACATTGGATTTAAATACGTGTTTTTGATATTTTCCTCAACACTTAATTTATCACTCATTTGAAGAAGATATTGCGGAGTGCCTCCTACAATGCCATACATCAGAGCTTTATCTTCATCTGACATATTGCAAAAATAGCGGCAGCTTTCCTCAAAGTCAAACGGTAATATTTTCATCTGTGCTGTTCTTCTTCCATAAAGTGGGGCTTTGTATGCAAGCACATGATCTTCCATGTACGACATCGAAGAACCACATAATATCAGCATCAAATTTGAAGTGTCTTTATATTTATCTATCATCAATTGTAATGTAGATGGCAAACTTTTAGACGAACGCGCCACATAAGGATATTCATCCATAGCAAGAATAATCCGTTCATTCTCTGCCATTTTAAATACATACTCTAAAGCAGCCTGAAAAGAGGCGAACGTTGTTTCTGTTTGTATACCACTACTAAATTCAATTATACTTTTGCTGAAATTCTCAAGATTCTGTTTCTCGTTACTTTCTACTCCCATAAAGTAAATGGACTTCTTATCACCTATAAATTGATTAATAAGCGCAGTTTTTCCCACGCGACGGCGTCCGTAAATTACTACAAATTCAAATTTATCTGATTTATACATTTTATCTAATGCATGTAACTCTTTACCTCTACCTAAAAACATTACTTCGCCTCCATTTCTATGATTACACTATAATACTCATTCTTATTTTAGTCAAGTACGATTAACTACATTATACTTGACTAAAAACAGTTCAAAAATTATTGTGACCGCATTTTGTAAACCGACGGTACTCTTAATTAGAACTTAACAAAAGAGTTACTTGTTGTTTTCGCAACAAGTAACTCTTTTTATGTAATAGGAAATTGCTGTAACGTAGAGGTAGTTAATAAAGAATTTACGAAGTAAATTCTTTGAGTGCAAGCTGCCGAGCTTGCACTTTTTTATTATCTGCATTTAACTATTCATAATGCTGCTCATATAACACAATCCGTTCACTACAGCATGTCAGTGGTAATGTAGTAATGTATTACTCTGGTTTCTTATATTCTAATATTATCAATGCCAAAATAATCAACACAAATAATATAGTAGCCCCCCAGGTTCCTTCAATTCCAAACGCAAACCATATACTGCCAAATCTTCTCATAAACAAAGCAAGCACGACACCGACCAGAACAACATTCAGCAAAAACGCAATGTTCAGACCATAATGCCTGATATTACCAATATGACCTAATGAAAAGCAAATACTTCCGGTCAGGATTGCAATAACAACACCATAGCGTCCCTTCAGATACTGATATACATATCCCCGGTACATGATTTCCTCACAGGAGCACTGAATCACTCCGCATGCCAGAACCAGCAGTAATGGGAAGTATAAATTCCGCCAGCATTACCGCCATTATCAGCATATCCATCAACGGTGAAGCAATTCCGCTTTGCTGAATCATACCTATAACCCAAACATGAAAACCCTTCAGCGGAGCCCGACCATAATATAACATTGCAAATGCTGTAACAAATACCACAAAAATATTATCATACCACTTATACTTTTTTATTTTCTCGCCCATTCATGCAGCCCCCTTAAATCAATCGACCACTTTTACGTTCCGGATCCATAATCGCTTTAATACGGAAAGGCATAATAGGATGTGAAGCAAACAAATTTACAAAAAAGTATGACACATGTTCCAACAAATTCTTCTCTTTTAAAATATTATTGATATAATCATCAGTATCTACATATGCATACAAATGACGTCCTGCCGTAAGCATTGTCATACACTTTGTTCCGGTCTGTTGCGTAAGTATCTGCGCTACGCGGTCTGCTGAATACTCCTGTGCGCGTGTCATCAGAGCACCAAGAACCGGAATAAGCTTTGCAAACAGAAAGCCAAGATTATATGCCAGTGTTACATGTTTCATATATACATGTCCAAATTCATGCCCCAACACAAATCTTACTGTATCCAAGTCCTTATTCTCCATATAAGCAATATCAACGATTTCTGCATTCAGCTGAATATATCGCTTACCAAATACCCATGTTGCAAATGCATTCAGTGTTCCGTTTTCCTGACAAATATAAATCTCAGGAACCTTTTTCAATCCAAGCATTCTTGCATACTCTACACTTGTCTCATAGATTTCCGGAAAATTCGTTGGTGTTACTCTTACTGAATACGATAACTTTTCTCCATATTGCTTATAAAAACCAAATATTAATCCAACGATTACAGTAACTACAATAATCCAACCAAAAAAGCCGCCGTAACTCTCTTCACCAGTTTCCTCCACAAGGCTTTCAGAAACCTCTGGGACAAACAACAATACTGCAATTATACATATATTGATTACAACAAGCAGATAATACAATGGCCTTTCTGCTTTATGCCGTACTCTATTAAACTCCTGCCGGATTTCCTCCGGTGTCCTGGTTACAGACATATTTTCATTTGTATTAATATTTATATCCATAAGTTTTTCCTCCTTTGTACATTATTATATCGTTCGACAACTTAATCCGTATCACTCTCTACAACTGCCACATTCTTTGCTTTTCCATTCTTCATTTCAAACTCTACATTTGCCGTATAATATTTGTCACCTCTTGGATCCTTTACCCTGATAAATTCTTTGTATTTTCCATCAGCAAGTGTCTCTTCTTGGAAATCACTTCCATCCTTGTAAATAACTTCTTCCCCTTCTTCCCAAATAAAGGTATCTGTTTCCATATAATAAACACTATATATTGGCTTAATCTTATCACCAGGTTTTATACTATCCAACTTACGAACCATACTATCCGCCTCACTTACACTCTCCATCTTCTGAACGCCCACTACACTCGTCTCATCCGTAGCATAATCATAAGACATGATTAAATAAGCTTCTTCCTTGTTCCAGATAATTGGTGAACGATAACGTATTACTTTTTCGTTAGAGTAAATAATTTCTAACAAGAACGGTTCACCATCAATAGAAACCCATTTTGCATCAAAATCTGTTTCCAACGTTCCATCATCATCCTTCCAATCAAGAAAATCATCCTGTCCATAATAAATAAGCCTATTCTCTTTTTCATCTACCCTTGCAACACACAAGGTAACATCTTGTATTAGCTTTTCTGTATCTTCTTCAACCGTTACGCTAAAGTTAGCTCCTTCTCCCATTGTAATTGCTTTTTGGGACAATTCTTTTAGATTATCTACATTCATCTTCTCTGGCACTTTATAGCCCTGACTCTTAATATACTCCTGCTGTTCTTCACCCATGCAACCTGCCAGTTTATAATAATACACCGCATTCATAGCCGGATCATCACATACCGTATTCATATATTCCAGATAATAGTATACACCGGAAATATCATCTATATCTGCCGGAAAATACACCGATAATCCCATAGAATCTGCTGCATAAGAAAATGCCCTGTTGTACATCACTGCCTCTTCCAGTTCACTTAATACTTTGCCCGCTTCCTCAGGATATTTATCGGACAAGTTAATCATAAACTGACCTAAATCTAATGTATTTATAACATTATAGGAATTCCCTGCATAATGAATTGAGCCACGCGCTGCCTGAGATAATTGTGCCATCACACCTGTATTCTCTCCCATATCCTGCAGTGCCTTTCTCATCAGCTCTATATATGCTTCATATACTTCATGAGCCTGATTCAAATCTACAATCGAAAAGGTGCTTTCAAAATCTAATCCAAGCCATGATAGCTGAATTGTCTGCTGCGCATAATATTCAATAAAACTGTCCGCAATTGCTTTACCTATCTGTGCACCATTCATTCCCGGATTCTCCGCAAGCTCTGAAAGCCACGTTGTATAATCCCATCCATCTCCATTTTCTGTTTCTTCACTGGCTGCCATATATTTTCCATAACCATGCAATACCTCTGCTACTTCCATAGAAGCCATAAGACAGGCATCAAATCCAATCAATTCAAAAGGCGGATTGTTTTCATTAGCCTCATAAACCTGTGATAGTGCCATTTCACACTCTTTAAGAGTAATACTGTCCATATTAAAGTTCTCATCATTGGCAAATCCAAAGGCTCCACCACCATGATTCCAAACAGACAGCATGGTATGATCCGCAGGATGCTCCTCCTTACAATATTTCAAAAAGTCTGCAAACGTCTGTGCTTCTCCCATATTCTGAATATGATTATCCTCCAGCATTCTGAAGCCATTCTTATCATAAATAAATCGCTGGGAACGGTTTGGATTCACTTCATCTTTACTCCAGTCTCTTGCTCCACCCGTCTGAATAATCACCTTAATATTTTCCGGAAGTTCCACTGCCATTATCTCAGCTAAATCATTTGTTGAGCACCCCGGTTCTACGATTTCCCCATTCTCTTCTTCTGAAGATGTACTTGTTTTTTTCCGAAGCTCTGGTTCATACATAAATGCTGGCAAATCCATTCCTTGCTTTTGTATCTCATTCAAATATTCTGACAGCCAAATACCTCTTTCTACTTGTACCCTATTCAGATACGCAGTTGCCTCTTCTGCCGTCAAGACTTTCGTCAAATCTGAAGTACTATCTCTACCAAGACTTTCCAAATTACTTCCACACATATAAATATAGATTGCCCATGTATCATCTGCCGCAAAAGTCTCCAATTTTTCAACTCTTGCAGCTCCTTCCTCATCAGGAGCTGCAAGCTTTAATATCTTTTCATGTTCTACCGGTGTATCCAAAGATTTCTGATACATCGCTAAAACGACCTTACTAATAAGAGCTATCGAAGCATTCGTTCCAATGTAACCCAATGCGCCAATCACAACAACAGTTACTACGATTCGTTTCAACCAAAACGCTCCTTTTTGTCCTTTATTAAGAGCCTTATACGCCACTTTCTTGGCTTCCCGTTTCATTTTACGATGCTCTTTTTTTATAGCCTTTCGTTCTTTCTTATGCTCTTTTTTGAACTCTTTCTTCAGATTCTTCTTTATTTCTTTTTCTAAATCTTTGTTATCTTCACTCATCATTCTACCCCTTCCCACAAATATTCCTTTAAGTATTATCCTTCTCAGCGCATGTATCTACCATACTGCAATACGCTCTTCCGGCTTTACATACATACCATCACCTTCTGTAATTCCATATGTCTGCTGGAATTCATCAAACTGTGATACAACTACATTGATTCTTAAATAGTCTGCCGGGTGCGTATCATACAAAGCATGATATGCCGCCGTTTGCGGTGTTTTCAAGCTTGCCCATACCTTGGCATAAGACTTAAAATACTTATCATAATCAAAGTCTTCTATCTTTTTCGCCATCCTAAGAATACAAGCAGCACCTCCTAAATCAGCAATCGCTTCTCCCTGTAATATACTTCCGTTACATGACATACCTTCCCATAGTTCTACGCTGTTATAATATGCAATCAGCTTTTCTGTCTTGTTATCAAATGCTGCCCTGTCTTCATCCGTCCACCAATTCTTATAATTTCCATCCTTATCAAATTGTGAACCATTCGGATCAAATCCATGAGAAATTTCATGACCGATTACACTTCCTACACCGGCATAGATTTCTTCTATTGACATATCACTGCGATAAACAGGCCCCGCCAGAATACCTGCCATAATATTAATAGAATTATCCTGTGGATTATAGTATGCATTTACATCTGTCGGTTCTGCAATCCATTCTCCTTTATCAATCTCTTCGCCAAGCTTAGCCACCTGTATTTCGCTCTGATAATTTGCAATCATCATAACCGTATCCAGTAAATTTCCGGCCTTTTCTATATCTGCTACTGTTATCGAGGAATAATCCTCCCATGTATCAGGATATACTGCTCGCACTGTCATATTTTCCAATTTCTCCAGTGCAGTCAGCTTCGTTACATCTGTAAGGAAATCTTCTTCCATTATCATTACTTTATATTCATCAATTACATCATAACAAACAGCTTCTATCTTTGCTTTATCTTCTTCCGTATAATATTTTTCACAATAAAGCTGTGCCATAGGCTCACTTAACATACTTGATACGAAATTTGCCGCCAGCACCTCATCCTGTAAACGTCCTTGCGAACCGTTTAATGCATTTGACATATTCGTATACCAGTCATAACATTCTTTATCTAACACATTACAGATTGACACAATAGAATGCGCCAGGAGATAACTCTTGATTAATTCCAGATTTTCCTGTTTATATATTTCTCTGAATGCCATAAACCACTCCGGTTCTGCCAGAACAATATTCGGTGCTTTATCATAACCATTCACTTCTATAATTTCTGCAATTGGCATATCTCCCTGTTGTTCTTTCAAAAAGTCCATTGTACAAGGATTGTACATTTTATCTATATAATCTGTCTGCGACTGTTCTTCAAACGTTAAAACACTTCCGGCAATCATTTCTTCAAAAGTAAAACAATCCTCCATTATGCCTACTGCTTCATTTTGAGCAAAGCCTGCCTTAACCAGTAATTTTATCGCCAGTTCTTCTATAAGAGCCTTTCTTCTTGTACCAAACTCAGTAGGATTACGGTACTCTGCCGAATCCCCCAGAAACAGCGAAGGCGAAGATATGTATACACCATACTCTGTTGCATTCTTCATATCAGCCTGTATTCCTATTGGAAATAACGCAACTATCGCATTTGTCCCGCCCTTTACGGTCAGATACTTTTCCAAATCATCCATTGTCTGAATATTGCGTATTGCATTCAGATAAGGCATAACCGGCTCCATCCCCATTGCATTTCTTGCATCCCAGTCAAGCCACATCTGATATATTTCCTGCGTAATCTGGCCATTCGAATCATTTTTTAGGCTTTCATCTGTTAATATAGCGATAAATTCCTCCGGCATAACATAAGCCTTTTCTGCCAGATTAGAATAACTCGAATAACCGACCGGTATGCTATTGGATAAATACCACTCCTTATTCACAGCAGCAGCAAAATCATCCTTCAAGGAAATATTGGTATCCTGCGTAATATTTCCTTCCAGCCCCGAATAAATCCAAGGTGTTCCCGTATCGTATTCTGCTGCCGATACTGTAACTGCCGGACACAACAAGCATGTAGCAAGTAACATACTTAATAATTTTCTTTTCATTACAATCATCCTTTCTTCCATACTATTTATGGTTATTATTTCTTAATACCAGATACAATTCCGCTTCTGTAGCATTTATATATGGATTTACAAAAAAGACTCCTAGTATTCCGCATGTTATGGAAGATAATATTGTCCAACCCCAAAATGACACATCCAGAACAAATGCCTTCCACTTATTCCCTTTCATCATGTCTTTACTTCGCCGCAAGCATTCTTTCGGTGAAAGCTCCGGTTCATCCGCAAGAATATAGTCAACCACACCTAACACAGCAACCAGAACCAATCCCCACTCAGCAGTATCTATCATTGCCAGATTTTGGAATTCTGCCATAATATCATCCGTAGAATCCCCTGCTCCACTTGTTGATGTCGCCCCGCCAAACAACAGAAGCATTATCAAAGAAACCAACACACATTTCCAGTAATTTCTCTTGAAAGATGTTTTTCCTCTTTGCTTTATTTGACCTCTAGTCCACATAATTCTCCTCCTTGTTTTCGATTTTATAAATCTTTTATTAATTTTACAAAACAAAGTACAACAAAAGTACAACAAAAGTGCGACTATTGATGTTTCCACATCATATAATCGCACTTTTATTGCTATCTAATTATTATTAACTTACACTTCCGTCAATGCGCCTGCCACAAATTCTGCCCAGCTGTAATTCATCATAAATTCTCCATTATAGCCGTTAATCGCTTTTGCATCACCCGACAAAAACCGATAATAATCACAATCTATCAAATCCGTATCAACCGACAGACTATTATATGACTTACGGATAATATCTTCCATTCCTACATTCTTGAATGTATTCCTCATATCCGATACTATCGTTTGAAAATAACTTTTTATGGTATGGTCATAACAACTGTCTTCAAACAAAACCGCGCATGCTTCTCTGGTTGTTACCCCGGCGCCTTTTCGCTCTATCAGATAAGCAAACAGTTCTTTTGCCTTCTGACGGCCAAATGTCAGCTTTTCACCATCTACCCATACCTCAAAATTTCCAAAGGTCTGCACCTTAATCTTCTTATCCTCTGCCTTGTTCTTTTCATACAGAAATGTTAATTCGCGCTTCAACTGCTCTTTCTGTAGCGGCTTTAATAAGTACCCAGTTGCATGCACTGAAAATGCCTCTAACGCATAATTCGAAAATCCTGTCACAAAAATAATATTAATATCCGGCTGAGTATCCTTCATTAACTTTGCCAAAGCAATCCCATTCATGGTTCCCAGCTCAACATCAAGAAACGCAACATCAAAATGTTCCTTTTCTATATACTTTCTTGCTTCCCTTACATTTGTGCAGGAATATATCTCACTCTCCGGCATAAGCTCTTTTAGCAGACTTGTTTCTTCATCCAATATCGGACGTACATCATCAACCAAAAGAAATCTCATTTTGTTTTCCCCCTTTCGGTATTACCACCAAAACCGTTGTTCCTTTTCCTGTTACACTTTCTATCGTTAACGTTCCTCCACACAGCGCATTTAACCTTCTTTGGACATTTTTAATACCAATATGACCGTTCTCTCCCAAAATATCCATATCAAAACCAACGCCATCATCCATAACCGTAATCCGACAATCCTTCTCTGTTTCTTCCGTTCGGATGACAATGGTTCCTCCACCTTCCTTTTTGCGCACTCCTTTCTGTACCGCATTCTCTACAATCGGCTGCAACGACAATGCCGGAACCAGAAAGTCCATTACCTGTATATCATATTCCACCTGCAATTCATCCCCAAACATCTGTTGTTCCAGATTCAGATAACTTTTTACATGATTCAGCTCCTGCTCAAACGAAATCCCTCTGTCATTCGTTATAAAATCCATATTAGCTCTTAAAAACACCGCAAAATCATTAATAGCCTCCTGCGCCCGCACCGAATTACTTGCACACAACGAACGTATCGTCGCTAAGGTATTGTATATAAAATGCGGCTGTATCTGACTCATCAAAAGCCGGATATTTGCCTCTGACAACGCCTGTTTATCTCGTTCATGCTGAATATCCCGATCAAGCTGAATATTAAAAAAGATAAAAAGAATCGCCAAGGTAATCGCCGGATTAAGCGTCGCAACACCTCTGAAAAAATTCTGAATTATCTGACCTATTAACGGAAAGACAACGAAGCTTAGAATTGCAATTGTTACCCGCATTCGCAAAAAACTACATGACCGAAATACCATAATCATTATCAGCACATAAACCACAACCGGAAGAATACTGGCAAGCAGTACATAATCTCCTCTCATATAGATATTCTCATCCGTTATGACATAATAAAGTCCCGTAAAAGGGGTCAAAAAGCAGCCAGTAAGATGTAACACTGCAATGATCATAGCAATATTTTTATAACTATGATAGCTTTTCACATTTCTTTTCGGCATACCTTCGTAACCGGAAAGATATTCTACAACATACTGCATAAATACCATCAGTAACAATGCCGTAACTGTATAATAAACAAACTGTCCTATATGAAGCACCACCGGATACCACGGTCTGCCAAGTCCATTACAACACCAGTCGCTCAAATCTCCCAAAATAAATACGAAGTTCAAAATACAAATCCATATAAAGTATTGATTTTCCTTCGTCTTATTCCTGCGACTTATGAGATATGTTCCAATCATCAATGTAATAGCAGCACTAAAAATATCTATTGCAATATTAATGCCATTCCGATTCCCCATAGTATGTATAGTTCCCCCTTCTTATTTTATCTTATTTATCCAATAAATCACTATTGTAAATATGTCCTATTAATATAAAATTACGCATAGCATATACTCCCCTCATCTCCCTTACTATTTTCGAATCTTTATCAATATATTATTTAATCCTATTGTTCTACGATATTCCACAGAATCCGCCAACCCTAAAATCATACGAATCCCATAATGCTGTTCTTTATTTTTATCACTATCCCACAAAAACTTTGTCGGATCAAAGGCTTTCCCATTGTCTCTGATTCGAACAACCAATGAGTCTTCTTTATCCAATACCATAAGATCAAACCATCTTTTCTCTCCCCGTTCAAAAACATGCTGCACTATATTTCCCGCCATTTCTTCTATGCACAATGACAATAAATATATTGTTTTCTTCGGAATCTGCCTCTCGTATCCAAATTGATAAATTCCGTTAGTAATCTTCATAACCTCTTCCATACTATTTCCTATAGACAACTCCAAACGATTCTGTTGATTTCCGCCAAACCCTGATGGCAGCCGCATAATATCATCCAGACATAGTATCAACTTACGTTTATGCATAGACGTACATACCAAAATCATTACAATAGTCATTATTTCTGCAAAAAGAAAAGATATCCATACGCCATTTTCCCCTAATGGCTTTATCATAACAAAAGTAAATACAAGGGTAAAAACAAGAGATTCCAAAACAGTAATAAGTGATGCCATTTTTGAATTCCTTGTCCCCTGATAGTAGCTCATCATTGCCATATTTACCAGAATAAGAGGCATTCCTACAGAAAACAAACGAATAGCAGTTACTGCCATTACAAGATTATCTCCTTCTGTAATACCAAGCATTCCTGCAAATCCAGGAGCTACCATAAATAATATTACTGCCACTACACAGCTTGAAACTATTCCGATTCGAAGTGTTGCTTTTAACGTATCCCGTAAAGCCGTTCTATCTTCTTCTCCAAAAAACATGCCTACAATAGGTACGGAAGCCATTGCAAATCCCATAATCAAAGACCCAAAAAAATTATGTGCCTGTAATCTGATATTCAAAACAGCAACTGCACCTACTCCTACCCAGACAGAAAGCATGCGATTCAAAACAGTAATCTTAATCACATCACATATACGGCTCATCGCCGTTGGCGCACCTGTAATCAACATTTCTATCAGCTCATATACTACCTTTTCCGGCTTTATAAGACGAAGTGTATTGCTCTTTTTCAGAAAATGAGTACAACACACAAATACCGCTACACAATAGCTGATACTGGTTGCCAACGCCATACCAAACATTCCTTGTCGAAATACCAAAACCATTAATAAGTCCAAAATAATATTAGAAACGGTCATCACCACAATACACAAAAGTGGCAGTTTGGGTGAGCCATCTATCTTCACAAAACCAGATAACATAGTCAACAAAATCGTCGGTACTGCACCCAGGAAAAAGCCCCGCAAATACTCTATGGTTGGCTGCATCAGTTCTCCGGTTGCGCCAAGAAAACCTGCTATCTGTGGTGCGAACAGCAATCCAACTATCGATAATATAGCTCCCATGACAACAGCAAAGCCTGTTGTTATAGTAAAAATAGCATGAACCTGTTTCATTTCTCCCGTACCTATTGCCTGAGCAGCTCTTGTTGTCCCTCCACCGGAACAAATATTTCCCACTGCTGAAAAAACAGAGCTTACCGGTCCAATAACCCCCATTGCGCCTAACTCTACAGTTCCAAAGAAATGCCCAATAATAATATTATCAATCAACATGCCAGCCGTTGCTGTCAATGCAGAAAGAATCGACAACATAACAAAAGACACGTACAGTTTTTTGACTATGTAATCATTTTTCACGGAAGACTACTCCCCTTTCATAAGCTGCATAGCCTGTGTCATTCCATCCAATGGGCTATCTTGCATAATGATATAGTGAAAGAATTTCTTGACTCTATCTAAATTATTAATCACACCACATACATCAATTTCAGCCAGCTTTAGCAACGTGAATGCCGTCCTATATGAAATAAATAATTCCAAATTATCCCAATAATGCTCATCACCCTTATGGTTCAACTCATATCCCAACTTAAAGTAAGGCAACAATTCTTCTTCTAATACTTTTCGACAATCCTTCCCAATTCCATATCCCTGTAAAAAACAGGACTGCACAAAGCTTGCCACATCGTATAAATAATTTGCATAGGCACAACCGTCAAAATCAAATAACCAGATATTATTTGATTCCACAAAAAAATTATTGATATGAAAATCTCCATGACAAATACCATATACTCCAAGTTCTTCCGATAATTCATCTACCTTATTCTGGATTTCTTCTATCTTTTTCTTTTCTTCATCCCCAAAATATTCCCATACCTTCTGCTTCTGCTCCTCAAATATATCTTTCATATTTTTTCGTCGATAATATATCCCAAGTTTTCTCTCATCCGTACTAATATGATGAATACCACCTAGCAAATCACCAACGCAAATAAAAAACATAGGTTCCATATCCGGTGTCGCCTTTACATTTCCTCTAGCAGTCCTAAACATACTCGCACGATAGTTTTGTCCATCTATTTCAAATTCTTCTAAAATATGTCCTTTTAGAGAAACATGGGGTTCACAAACCGTTTGTTTAAATTGTTTTAAGTCGTCCACCCACATCAATTCACTCATGATTTCCTGTCTTGTTTTCATAGACGTAATACTAACACGCAGCATATACGGCTTATCAGGAAAAATGAACGCATAATTTTGTGTAGAAAAAAACATTTTAGCTTCCTTAATATCAACACCATAGCAGTCTGATAGAATTTCTCTAAATCTTTCTTTTAACTTTTCATCCACTCTTTTTCCTCCCTCATTTTTCGTACGCGCAGTTTCCAAAACTTATATATTTTTACGAACCGTAAAAATATTTTTATGTTCTTCATAACGATATGAAACTTCATCCATCATCTTTTTTACCATAAAAATTCCAAGGCCACCAATTTGACGTTCTTCTGCCGACAGAGTAACATCTACACCTTTTTTTCCCAAAGGATTGAATACTTTTCCCCAATCCATAAAACAAATTGATACTATCGGCGTTTTCTCAAATTCTACTTCACATTCTACAATTACCTCTCCACGCCCAGGTGCATATGCATATTGCGCAATATTGGCAAAGATTTCCTCTACCACAATATTAATCTCATACTCTGTTTTTGCAGATAATTCATAATCTCGAAGCACACTATTCACAAACTCTTGTACCTTCACTACATTTTCCAAGGAAGCTTCCAATCTCAATTCTTTCATCGGTTTGAATCCTCCTTAACTTCATTAATCTGTAATACTAACATGGTAATATCATCAAATTGCGGCTCGTCACCTGCAAAACTGTCAAGTTCTCTCTCTAATCCACGAAGCATCACTTCCGTTGTTTCACCTGAAATTCGATTTAAAACCGTTATCATTCTATCTACGCCAAATAGCTCCTGTTGCCCATTCGTAGCTTCCACAACGCCATCTGTATATACAAACAATCTGTCTCCCTTTTCCAATTTCATAGTATATTCTTTATAGCGTGCATCTTCCATAGCAGCCAGAACCAGCCCATGCTTATCCTTAACAACTTCAAACACTCCTAATGAACGCTTAAGTATAGGATATTCATGCCCTGCATTTACAGCTGTCAGAATCCCTGCTGAAATCTCATATACTCCAAGCCATACTGTAACAAACATTTCTGCTTCATTATTCTCACATAACTGCTTGTTTACAACCTCTAATGTTTCTTTTGGAGACGAGCCCAACAGCAATTGATTCTTTATCAACGTCTTTGTAATTACCATAAATAATGCTGCCGGCACCCCTTTTCCTGAAACATCTGCAATCACAAGTGCCAAATGATTATCATCTACCAAAAAGAAATCATAAAAATCTCCTCCAACTTCTTTTGCAGGAGTCATACTTGCATACAAATCAATTTCTGTACGCTCTGGAAAAGGTGGAAAAATACACGGAAGCATATCTGCCTGAATCTGTGTCGCAATATTTAATTCCGCACTAATTCTCTCCTTCTCCGCCGTCACTCGTTCAATATCTGACACATATAAACCAATTTTTTCTATCATTTCATCAAAAGAATCCGCTAACCATTTTATTTCATTATCTTCTTTAAAACGACATCCAGACATTTTCATAGTTCCTGCTTTATATGACTGAACATACTTAGTAAGCTTTATGACAGGATTAATCACGGTTATATCCATTACTTTTATCATTATTACTGTAATGCCTGCCATTGCCAAAATAAGAAAAAGAAGCATTTTATATACATAATTATTAATCGCTTTCTCCAAACCGGAAATCTCATAATCCGCTTCTATCATCGCTGCAACCTCTCCATTTTTATCAAATACAGGTGCCCACACAGAAATAGATTTTCCAAACCCGACATCTTCACCATGCACAATTTGTGTAGAAGGACTCTTTGCCTTTACATCAGGCAATAAATATTCTATTTCTGTCTTTCCATATTCAAACCTATCACCCAATTGAGAGATATTATTCATATCATCCTCTTTTGTATATGCATCCAGAACATATACAAAATAATCCTCATAAGGAACCATAATATACAAATAGCTCAGTCCGGAAGTATTCTCTTTCACACGATTAAAATGTTTCAGCATCTCATCGTATTCCTCATCTTTATCACAAGTTTCTATATAATATGATACCTTATCTCCATCAACTTCCTCTGCCAGCATCTTTACAATTCCCAACGCCTTATCATGGTAAAAATTAATATGTGCATCATAAAACGCCTTATAACTTATTAGAACAAGAACTATACTCATAAGTAAAATCAAAATACAAATAATACATATGATTTTTTTTCTTAAGCCAACATCCTTCCTTTTCATCAGCATCTCCCACTTATACCTTTTCCTCTATCTCCAACAATTGTATTAATGCACCGCATTGACACAAATGACCACATATTGGACATCTTATTCCATAGCAACTTAGATTTCGATAAAACTCTGATACTCGTTTCTGAAAAACTACTCTTCCCAACTCCATCAGTGCATTTTGAGCAGGAACTGTATCATCTGGATATATCCACAATTCTACCAATGCCAATTCCACCTTTTGTGTAAGAATACTTTTTTTCATACGTCGAACAAGTTCTCCTGCAATTCCGTGATTACGGTATTGTTCTAAAACCAAAAGTGCATCCGGATTATAAAGCTTTCGACCACCTGCAAATTCACGGATTTCCTTTTCCAATTCAGGATGCGGATAAGTAAATGCAATATCTCCCCGTCCCGAGAAAAAGCCAATCACCTTATTCCCATCACACGCTTTATAACCTATATATTCTTTTGATTTAAAAGCCTCGTACATAGTATCCTGGATATATTTTCCACTATTCAGATATGTTTCATATAAATCTATGATTTGCTCTAAATCCTGTTCACAAATCTCAGAATATTGAATCAAGCTAATCCCCATGCCTTTCCCATATTATTTTTCCTTGTCTAAGCCAAACTTCCAAAAGAAACAAACAAATACAAACATTAAAACAAACAATAAACCAATACCATTTCGTTCACCAAACATAAGCGCTGAACCATACACAATTGGTCCTAATGTTTGTCCTATACTCTCAAACATGGAATAGATTCCCATTGCATTACCCATTCCTATCATCGAACACTCTTGTAGTCTTTCATAATATGTATACTGACATGTATAAGCAAAAGATATTACAATTCCCAACATAACCATCCCTAAAATAACCGTGTATAGATTTGGTACAATTACAAAAATCGCCATTGTAAATGCCATACAAAAACTCGCAAAAATAATGCTCTTTCCTGCACCAAACACACGCAAAATACCTTTTGATAAATACGGTCCAATATATAACACACAAAAACCACAGCATAAATAAATTCGACCTATCTGCACTTCATCCATCCCAAACTGCTCAACATATAACGGAAAAAAATATTCCCTGTATGACAGCGAAATCATAAATGGTACCAAAATTAATGTAAAAAAAGCTACTATATGACGTCTACATAAAAACTTCACTATCTGATCGATACAAGTATCTTTTGTATTTCTCTTAAAAGTTACATTCTTAGCCGAAATTGTCAGTAAAAGTCCACTTCCAAGCAAAATTGCACCTATCATATATACCATTCTGTAATCTGCAATAGATAGAATAATTGAACCCAGACCACCTCCTATAGTAACTCCCGAAAGTACTCCTGCCGAAACATCTGCAAAACCATTCTCTATATACTCATCGTCACTTCCTAGTGATGCCATAGTATTAGTTGTCACATACACCGTTCCCAAACCAATACCAATAAATATCTTTCCTATCAGAATTCCCATATATCCCGGCAATAACACACAAATCAAAAATCCTATTATCTGACTAATAAGACCTATTCTAATCAGCTTTCTAACACCAAATTTTTCAGCAAACCTTCCTCCAAACACAGAAAACACAGCTGTCATCAAAAGTTGCATTGACATTGGTAACGCAATTACCAGCTCCCTTGAAATTGGTAAATACTCCGTATAAAGACGCGAACACAATAGAGCAATAAAAACATCCTGCATAGAATCTGTCATATATGACAAAAACACTATAGTTCGTATCGGCATTTGCTGTGTAATATCTCGCTTCTCTTTAGAAATTCCCTTACGTTTTTCATAAAAGGAAAGGGCAAACATTCCTTCCAAAATCAACATGACAAATACACCGCAACTACATATTACCGCAATTATGTTTTCCCTTATCAGATCATGTTTCTCCTGAACCATACTATCAAGGCTAGCCCCCACTTCAAGCTCTGCGATAACATTTCCATTATCATCCCATATCGGTAGTAATATAAACATCCACGAACCATAGGAACTTATCTCTCTAACAAAATATTCCTCACCTGTCACAAACACCTGTGTATATTCATTATCACCGTATTCATACAAAGGCTGACCACATACTGTTGTATCTTCATAATCCATAAGACAATTAATATGATTACCGTCTGTCATATAAACTACATAATAGTAATATATATTTTCTTCATATCCTATTTCAATCTGCTTGTCTAGGCGTTTTTTTATTTCCATATAGTCCGGTGAATGATAAGAGGAAAGTTTATTCATACTTTTTATTTCTTCGCCATCTATCTGCTGTCTAAGACTTTTGGCAAAAATCCGCATATTATTGATAATAAGTGCATCATTATTTTCCATCAGTCCAGAAATTGATGAATAAGAAGCAATAGCCGCCACCAATACTGACAAACAAACAACAAGAGCTATCCTGCCTGCTCCTGATCTGCCGGATAAAGCTTTCATTATTTTCACAATAATATAAATTACAATAAAAACTTCTACCAGCACAATCACCACTAACAGTAGCCAAAATAAAAGAACTTTGAAATAATTTCCAACTTTTACCTCTTTACATTGTTCAAAAACATAATCCAGTGCATTTATATAACCAAACTGAATATTATCTGTTGCAGTAATCATTTTACCATCATTCGAAATTGCCAGCGAATATATAACATTTTCGCTATTATATACCTGTTCAATATCCTCAGGCTTATTTATTAAAAAATGACAGACACCATTCAAATATAAATCAGTATAGTACACATCTCCATTTATAGCTGTAACATCCCACGGAATCTGATTTTGTACATACTTTGGAATCAACTCCCATTCTTTCAAATCCATCTTATACTGATACATTTCTCCAAGTCTTGTTGTAATGACAATCGTTTCTGTTACAACATCATATGAAGCCGCATTCATATAATAAGTACATGGAATTTCTTCCAGTTTTTCTATCCTCTTTGCCTTTTCATTATTCAAAATCCGATAAAGTGCTATACCTTCGAATTCTTTTTGTAGGAAATATACATCTCCTTTATATTCCTGCAATTCTAAAATATTACCATACTGCAAAGGTATTTTTTCACTCTCCGAGTAGTCAACTTCATACAAAATACTTCGTTTTCGATTCGCTATTTTTATGATACGTTCACTACAAATCCGGTTTCCCTGCTCTCCCGAAATTGTATCCGCTATGTATATATTCCCTTGCTCATCACCACACACTCTACTTGCATAAAAAAAATCCGCACTAATACTACCTCCTGTAAGTTTTCTAACCAAACATCTCTCCTCATCTAGTACTATAACAGATTTCTTACCATTATCTATAACATAGGTATTTCCATTGCTACATGGCACCACCTCACTTACCGTTTCAAATCTATAACAATCCATAAACGGTGACTGATACACATTCTCTCTACTGCAGTACAAAAAGCCAATAAGCAAAGCCGCCAGCATACCGCAAATCAGAATAGCAAGTCTTTTTTTTCTCATACTTACTCTACTTTCACCAAATCTGCAAAACCTGTAACTTCAAAGATTTCCTTTACCATTTCATTTGTATTAATTACCCGCATACTTCCCTGTCTCTTCATCTGCTTAATTGCAATAAGTAACACTCGTAAACCGGCACTTGATATATATTCCAATTCAGCAAAGTCCATAATCAAAGTTTTCACACCATCTAATCCAGAGATTGCCTTTTCTTCAAACTCCTTTGCACTTATTGTATCAATCCGCCCCGCCACCTTTAATGTTAATTCTTCTCCGTTCGCAATTTTCTCTAATGTCATTTTCTATCCTCCCTCTTCTTCCTTAAATTTTCTTTACTACAATCAAATCAATATAATTCGACATCGCACCTACAATTAAATCATCTGCTATATTTACCACAATAGAACGTTCCATTTCATCCCATATTTCTGTTTTTTCTGAAATCCCTCCTTTGTAATCACTCAATGACCAAATTTTGTCATAATTACCTACTCCATCACAGTTGCAATAATTACTTTGCGAAACAAATAAATCATAATCCGGTAAAACATCTGAATTCGCATTCATTAAATAATTTACTACATACTTAATCTTCCCACGTATTCCTTTAGTTGCGATATTTTCATTTTTAGTCGACATCTCAACAAATCTTTCCTGTGTTATTACATCAGTATATATATCAGCGTGCAAGCATAAACGATATTCTCTTCCTATATTTTCTATATAAAAATCACCTTTTGTAAATCCCAGTATACCTTTCTGAATTCCAATGAGTTCTTCTGCCAGCAATAATAATTGTATTAACTGCTTCCTTTCTAGACTATTATAATCTGCAACTTTTTCTATCTCTTTTGAAATCTGAATCAACTCATCAGGTTTTCCATTTAATATACAAATATTTGATTTCATTATGTGTTATCCTTTCTTAATCCCAACTCACTTCAAATATTTCTCTACTTTTTTCATAAACACTGCCTCATCTATTGGTTTTATTGTATAATCATTTGCTCCATGTTTTACACATTTCAAAACCGAAGCTTCATCACAATTTGATGTAAGCATAATAACAGGTATATTGACTCCTATACTCTCTCTAATGTTTACAAGCACTTCAAAACCACTCATATCCGGCATGTCAATATCAAGCAATACCAAATCTGCTCCTTTTTCTGCAAGATAGGCAAGTGCTCTTTTTCCTTTTGTAAAACCCTGTACACTATATTTTTCCTTCAACAATACCTCTAACATCCTTAAAATAACAGGGCTGTCATCAATTGCTACAATTGTCTTATTTTCTAAATTATTCATTGCAAATCACCTTTCATAAGTTTCATAAGAATATCCATAGCTTTTTCATCGTCGTATTCATTTATTACAGCAGAATAGGCATTATTAAGCATTTCTTCCCAATAAAACCAACTCTGTTCTTGTATTACTTTTTTCAGAAGTTCTATTGCATCATCTAATTCAAAGCACCTAAACATGTTAATTATTTCTTGTAACGTGTTCATCCATTGTTCTAAATCACATACAACAGCTTCTTTAACACTCTTCACCTCTTTTTTTTGCACCATTTCTACAAAAACTTTCTTTACTCTAACTGTTATATCTCTCAATTCCTTATAATGATCTTTTAAATATAAAATTTTACCTTTTTGCGCCATTTTTTCATGTTCTGCCGCACATCTCACCAATTGTTCTGCACCTAATGTAGCCGCATTTCCTTTTAATCCATGCACGCAAATCTTATACCCAGCTACATCATCTGTCTGTAGAAAATACTCCAGTTTATTCAACGTTTCGTCCACCAACCCAACAAATATATTTACTAATTCCACATACATCTTCAGGTTTCCATGTAATCTCCCTAACCCTGCTTCCAAACAGATGCCATAATTTTGAAGTTGTTCTTTCCATCTATCCTTTTCCTCTAGCTGCCCTGAATTCACACAATTTCTCAGACCTCGCTGTTGCTTGTCCTTAGAAATAAACTTAACCAGCATACTCTCTAGTTGCATTGGCTCTATCGGTTTTGTCAGTATATCATCAAATCCTACCTTATGATAAAACTGTACTAATCCCAAACCAGCATTAGCTGTCAACATAATTACCGGTGTTTTCTCTTGCTGGAATCCTTCTATTCCTTGCAGTGCCTGTAAAGTTTCTATTCCATCCATTTCTGGCATTTGATGATCCATCAATATCAAATCGAAATCTGTTTCTTGTACAATTTCCAAAGCTTTTACACCACTTTCAGCGGTATACACTTGCATCCCTGTTCTTTTCAAAAGTCCCTTTGCCACCTGTAGGTTCATTGAATTATCATCAACAACCAATATTTTTGCCTCAGGCGCATATATAGTACTCCGATTATCTTCTAACACTCTACTTATATTATTCTGTACTTCAAACTTTCCAATACATTCCTTTCCACATACTTTTTGCGGAATTATAACAGTAAATGTAGATCCTTGTTGATATACGCTTTCCAAGACTAAATGTCCATCCATAAGTTTCAGAAGTGACATGGTAATGTTCATACCAAGTCCCGTACCTTCTATATTCTTATTCTTTTGAAGATCTAATCGTTTAAAACTCTCAAACACCGCATCTTTATCTTCTTCACGAATACCGATTCCCGTATCCCGCACAGCTACAACAAGTTCAATATCTTCTTGACCATCGCATCCTTCCTTATATGTCAATTCCAAATCCACTTTTCCTTTTTGTGTATACTTAACTGCATTCGTCAAAAGATTCGTTATAATCTGTTTGATTCGCATATCATCGCCATACAATCTAGCCGGAATCTTTTCATCTACATGAAAAAATATATCTAACCCTTTTTCCCTTGCACGCAGAACTATAAGTCCCCACAACTCCTGTAGTAATTGTTTTAACTCATACTCTGTTTCATTAAGTTCCATACGCCCAGCTTCCAATTTAGACATATCTAATATGTCATTTATTAAAAGATGCAACGTTTTACCCGCACTCTGTATATTCGAAGCATAATTCAATATTTCTACATCTTGCGCTTCTCTTAATATCATTTCATTCATGCCGAGCACTGCGTTAATTGGTGTTCTTATTTCATGCGAAACAGTTGAAATAAAGCGACTTTTTGCCATATTAGCTTGTATTGCTTCATTCTTTGCAGCTTCCAATTCTACATTAAGAGCTCTAATTTTATTCAAGGCAATACGCGCATCTCTAAGTTCATTAATCCCTGTCACATCTTCCATAACAATTACTACTGCTTTTCCAACTTCACTATTAAGATAACTAGCAGAAACCGATACCCATATTTCTTCTGAACTCCCTTCCGCTTCCTGAATATCAGCAAGCTTTACGATGCATCCACTAACTCTTTTTCTTTCATAAATTGCACTAAGTACTATTTCATGAAACTCATCATTCTTTTCATTATCTGCCATAAGTAAGGCATATGGACCCCCAACAACATTACCTTCCGTCCCCAATAACCTCATTGCAACATTGTTCATTCGAATAATCGTTCCCTTTGCATTAATTAATATAATACCTTCCTGCATATTCTCTATCATTTCTTCATACAGAATCACATTTACCTCTGTGTTCATAGTAGCCCCCTTATATGTGACTATTCACCTTTTATTCAAACACAATTATACCACTTCTTGTATATTATATCAATTATTTACATATTACCCTTGTTTTTGTCTGACACATTACATTTAAAAAGCCAAGAGTCGGAAATGTATCCAAACTCTTGACTTCACTAAATAAATCGCATCGCCATATATCACTCGAGCGTTCTTTCTAATTATTTTTCTTTTGGCTTATTCTATCTCTACCAAATCCGTAAATCCTGTAACCTCAAAGATTTCCTTTACCATTTCATTCGTATTCATAATACGCATGCTTCCCTGTCCCTTCATTCTTTTAATCAGAACAAGGACTACTCGTAAGCCGGCACTCGAAATATAATCTACTCCTGCAAAATCCATAACCAAACTTGTCACACTTTCTTCTAATACAGAAGCTGTTTGTTCCTCGAATGCCTTTGCTGTTGTAGTATCAATTCTTCCTGCTACTTTTATAACTAATTCTTCACCATTTCCCATCTTTTCTACTGTCATTTCTGTATCCTCCATCTTTCCTATATTTTTCTGTCTTTAACCATTTTATTTCAATTGTATTAAAATCTTTTTACTACTATCAAATCATCTGCCCGTTTTACCACTATCCTTAGTAAAAATATGGAAATTCTGTAAATCGCTGTCTGTGTAATCCTGTGCCGCACATACGGATGTCGCATTCATCAGGATTAATACAAATGCCGCTACCAGCATTTTTACGGCTTTTCTCATACGCACTTTTCCTTTCTTCTTTAAATATGTATCGTTAAATTATTTAACCCAATAGCAGCATGATAGTTCATTTCCTTTGCACTCTTACGAATCATGCGAATTCCTATGGTTTCTCCTATCGAATTTTGGTTTTCATCATCATATTGAATTGGATTAAACGGTACTCCATCATCACGTATTCGCATCACAATATCATTCTCCTGAACAATAATTCGGATATCAATCGTATGCTGCTTCTCATCCTTAAACCCATATTTCACAATATTTCCGACAATTTCTTCGATACATAGTGCAAGCTTTCCTACTTTTTCTTTATTGTCTGTATGCTTTAAGCAAAATTCATGAATACGCATGGAAAGCTCCATTACCTGTTCCATATCATTGTTCAACGATATATCTAATATTCTTTCCGGCTCAGGTGTAAAATCCTTATCTACAAGTAACATATCCTGCCAGCTCTTTGCCCACTTTCCTGTTTTATAACGTATCATTACATATGCCAAAGCAATCGTTAATAGTTCTGCACATAAAAATGCAATCCACACTGCATCTGTTCCCAAAAATGGCGAACAACTCAACGCAACCAATACAACAAACGCAAAATTATGACCTATACTAATCAAATTCGCCATAAGCAGATTTTTGGTACACTGATAATAATTAAGTAACACAATGCAAATAAGCGCAAAAGGAATACACAGCGCAAAGAATCTTAGGGAACGTACTGCCAACTCCATTGTTTCTTCGCTTCCATGTAAAAATAATCCAACCAAATTCTTGGCAAACACAATTACCGCAACTGAAAGCATAGAGCTTAAAAACAAACCACATTTCATTGACACACGCAATGTTTTCTCTAGCATCTTACTGTCACGTTCTCCAAAGAAAATGCCCGAAATCAACATAGCAGTCCTGCCTACACCCAATGTCAAAGAACACAAAAGCTGATTAATATTATTCTGTACCGTCAAAGCTGATACCGCCACAGCACCACCTATTATTAACAGTAAATGGTTCAATATAACAACTCGGAAGGTAGAAAATATTTTCAGCGCACTTGGCAAACCGGTTACAACAATGTCCAATGCTTCTTTCAAGCCGCCGGATATCTTGACAAATCTCAACTTACAATTTTTATCCCTAAAGCACACACAGCAAATCAAAAGTGCCACTGCATAGCTAATGGATGTTGCCAGTCCCATTCCAAACATTCCAAGCTGTAATCCGGCCGCAAAATATACATCCAATGTAACATTGATAACTGTCATTCCTATCACACTCACAAATGCAAGCTTTGACTTATTCGCAAGCTGCAAATATATCATAATAACCTGTGTCAGCATGGTAGGAATCACTCCGATACCAATTCCATATATATAATCCATTGTTAACGGTAATAATTCATCCTGCGCCCCCAGGAGAATTGCTATCTGTTCTTTTCCTACTACAAGAACTAACGTAAATATGACTGCCAGAATGCTTATCATGAACATTGCCACTGTGAAGTTACGTTTTACACCAGCTTCATCGCCACGTCCCATATACAGCGAACAGCTTGCGCTTCCACCAGTGCTGAATACTCCTGCAATAACAGAAATAAGCAAAGAAATCGGACTGGTAAGTCCAAATGCAGAAACGCACGTTTCTCCTAACATCTGACCGATAACAATTCCATCTACCAGTGAACCCACTGTCGCTACAACCATTGTCAATATTGACATTGCTAAATAAGAATAAAAAACTTTCTGTACCAGTTTATCATTTATCATACACTTATTCCCTATTACTTAACAACTTCTACTCCATACTCTGTGAGTCCGAAGAAAAACTTTCGCTGCAACTCATTCGTTATAATACTAACCGGTTTCACCTGTCCTGACGCTGTTCCTTTTGCAATCATCAGATCACGATATAACATATAAGTTTCCGGCTCTAATATGTTTAACTTCGTTGCTCCGCAAATCCCTGCTGCAACCTTTTGTCCCATAGAAGGATTCGCCTCCGCAAGCTTCTTCTCAAGCACATAACGTATTTCTTTTGCTTTCAAGCCTTCCGGCATTTTTCCCAATTCCATAAAGTACAAGTATCTTACAGGCCTTGCTTCCAAATCAGGATACATAGAAAAATCAATCAGCTCAAATCCCAATTCCTGTGCTGTCTTTTCTGCTGCACTTCGTATTGCCACTTCTGTTGTCTTTTCTCCCATAATACTTACGGTCTGGTCAATACGATATAAGAACTGCATGGTCGGAAGCTCTTTATACTTGCCGGTAATTCGTACTGCATCCCTCATTCTATAACGATAAAATCCTGACAAATTCGTTGTAATAATCTCATAATCTTTACCTACTTCTACCTTATCAAGAGTTACAATTTTAGAAAAGTCATCGCCTGCCTCTAACGGTAAAAATTCATAAAACATACTATCCGGAATAAAAGTACTGTCTTCCACATCCAAATCAAACGGGATACTAAAAATCCCTTCTGATGCACTCAAGCCTGTCTTATATTGTCTGACCTGTTCTCCTGTATAGTCTGATTTTATTTTATCTGCATATGATTTAAAGCCTCCAGTTCCTACACCTGCCAAAAAACGTAGCTTTGGCCACACCTTTGGAACAAACGGTTCTTCAAATCCTTGCTCAAAAATCTCACGAAGCTCCGCTGCCCTTTCCGGCATTGGCTGAAGCTTCTTAATCAGGCTTCCCCTTACTTCTTCCGGCATCTGAATGCTCTCATCAATTGTGCCTGATTCTATGTCTTTTACCAAAAGCTCCCATTTCCCTTCTATATATCTTAATAATTCTAGATAAAAGCTATAAAAAGATGCTCCTGCGTTCGTAATATTTTTATCCATTAACCCGAAACGTGCATGTAGATACCTTGTATTTACACCACTCTTCGGAAATGTAGCTTCGTCAGGAGAAGTAAATAATAGCGGAAGATATTCTCTAAAATTCAGTACCATTTTCACGGAAAGTGCTCCATAAGTTGCACCATTTTTCAACGTATTTATATAAGAAGCTGACTCTGTAATCGACATACATTTACCATCAATCCAGTCCATTCCAAGCTTGTCTGCAAGTAAAGCATTCATATAGCCATTGTTATATTTTCCAAATATCTCAATTGCCTTATCTGACATCGGTAATCTTTTCGGATTTCCCATTGTTCCCGAAGATTTATTATAATGCATTACATCGTAAGCGCAGAGCAAATGTTTCTCATCTCCTTCTGTTTCACGAAGTATATAATCTACATAATCATCATATCTGCTAATCGGTACTTTTTTCTGGAATTCCTCAACAGAATGAATATCTTCAAAATGATACTTTTTCCCATATTCCGTATCTTTGTTATCAGCAAGAATTTTCATCAGCAAATCAGAATTATACTTCATCGGATTTTCTGCCATTTGCTGAAACTCTTTATAAATCGGTTCTCCATCTTTAATTTTCTTATAATTTGCCTGTCCGGCTAACGATAAATTATCCATCAAAATCCACCTCCAAAAACTTTTTACTTACTTTCTGAATATTACTTCTTCTTTTACAGTATACATTATTTGAGTATTTATGTCATTATTATTTTTCTATTTAAGCCTTGTCAATGCTTATGTCAGACATTTCTCTTTTACTTTTTATAATATCACACACTAATACTATTAGTTTTTAGCCACAAAGATTTAGCATAGCTTCTATAGATTATTTATATAATTCTAACTATCGCCAGCTTTAATGGCATAATAAAAAGACGTCATTCATTAAAAATAACGTCTTAATCTTTATACCTTTATTGAAATTGGGTTATAAGTGGGTTAAAATAAAAAAATCAAGGATTTGGTATATGTTCAAACCCTTGATTTTACTGGACTTTATAACTTTTCTTACGCTTCAACAACAGTCTTCTTGTTGTATGAACCACAAGCCTTGCACACTCTGTGAGGCATCATTAAAGCACCACACTTGCTGCACTTTACTAATGTAGGAGCACTCATTTTCCAGTTTGCTCTTCTCTTATCTCTTCTTGCTTTAGAAGATTTATTCTTTGGACAAATAGACATTGTTACACCTCCTTATTCGCGTTAAAAATATCTTTAATCGCTGCCATACGGGGATCCGGAACAAAATCATCACATCCGCATTCTCCGTCATTCAGATTTTTACCGCATACTTTACAAATTCCTTTACAGGACTCGCTGCACAAAACCTTCATTGGCCAATTCAATAATATTTCATTATTGATTAATTCATCCACATTTAAGTGATATCCTTCCATAAACTCCATCTCGTCTGATTCTTCTTCATCATCAAAACAATCAGGTGATAAAGCTCTGAACGAAAAGGATAAATCAAATGTATAAGCAACATCCTTCAAACATCTGCCACATTCCATGTTAAACGTAAGTTTAACACTTCCCTCAACATTTGCCTTAGATTGTCCTGCGTTAGAAAGCTTCAATGCAACCGGTGTCTTTTCCTTAATGGAATAAGTACCTAACTGACATGTAAATGTCTCCGGTTCATAAGGAACAGAAAGTTCCTGCATTCGTCCTTCATTTGTAAATACATCTGTCAAATTCACTAACATAGTAGACTCCTATCGCACACTGTAATATTATACATACGCATAACATGTTTGTCAACAAATTTTCGAATCATAATTTATCAAATTATAATGTTTTTTCAAACACCTTATACAAAGCCTGTTTCGGCGCTTTATGCTATTATATTTGAAAGCTTTACAGAGTGCAAGAGTAAAATATTAACATTCTACTTTAAATAAGTACTAAAAATCCTCTATTTATGCTAAACTAAACAAAATTATGTTATTTACTATTTATAACTTTTTAGTCTCTCATTATTATCGTTACTGTAAAGAAAGGAACTTCCACCATGAAAATTGCTGCTGTTATCGCTGAATACAATCCTTTTCATAACGGACATTTTTACCAACTGAATACCATTCGCGAAAAACTCGGCGCTGACAGGATTATTGTTGTTATGAGTGGTAACTTCACACAGCGTGGTATACCTGCCATGATTGATAAATTTGACCGTTGCAGAATGGCTTTAGAAAATGGTGCTGATGTTGTTTTTGAACTACCCGTTTACTATGCAACCGGAAGCGCAGAGTACTTCGCACAGGGTGCTGTTTCCTTATTAGATAAACTGGGCGTTGTAGATATGCTTCACTTCGGGAGCGAGAACGGAAACCTTGATACACTTTTAGCATGCGCAAATATACTTGCTAATGAACCTGTGACCTTTAAAGAATCAATCAACACATTCTTAAAGGAAGGCGTTTCTTTTCCTACCGCACAAGCTAAGGCACTTACAAAGGAATTATTAAAACATACCCTTTCTGCTACAAACCAATATGATTTACAACAAACAATCGCATTACCTAACAATACTTTAGGAATTGAATATATTAAGGCAATATTACAAAGAAAAAGCTCTATTCAACCTATGACTTTGAAGCGAGAAGGAAACCAATACCATGAATTAACGATTACAGATGAACAATTTGCATCTGCAAATGCGATTCGTTCGTTTTTATTCAACCTTACAGCATCGAACGACTTAAGGGAATTATCTGACTCTACAGCAGCAGATTCTAGTTCAAACGTTTATGCTTCCATTCAAAACCAATTGCCAAAGTCGGTTTATAATTATTTTGTGGATAAAACACATCAGGAATTCTTATTCTCCGATGACTTCTCCACTACACTTTATTATAAGCTATTAACCACCTTGCACTCCGGCAATAAATTAGAGGAATATTACGATGTTACAGAACCGATTCGTGATATTATCACAAAGAATCTGACTCACTTTACCACCTTGTCAGATTTCTGCCTGACATGTAAGTCTAAAAATCTGACTTATAACCGCATTCATAGATGCCTTACACATATTTTATTGAATTTAAAACAGGAGCAGATTTTAGAATATAAAACTAACGATTATGCATCTTATGCAAGACTTCTTGGTTTTACAGAAAACGGAAAAGATGTATTAAAACGAATTAAAGCAAATTCTTCTATTCCTGTTATCAGCAAACTTTCAAAAGCAATGAAGGAACAAGATAACCCTTATCTTCTTTCATCTTTAAGGGCTGACATGCATGCTTCGCAGCTTTATTACATGATGCAAGGGCAGAAATATGCACATATTGCAAAAAATGAATTTTCGCAAGAAATAATACGTCTCTCATGATTATCATTCAAATCACAAAGAGCAAAGCGAAAATCTGTAGTTTATAATATACCTATACATTCAAGAACGAAAGAGAAAAAAATACTATGAAGCCAAAACATAAAAATTGGATATGTACCTCATTGGGATTAGCTCTAATCTCCCTTATTATTTTTATCCTATACCGTTACAATTATATACCACATCCAAAATACACCAACGAAGAACTTGGTTATACCACATATATAAGCATTTACGATAAAGACCAAGATGGCATAGATGACCAGACAGATATTTTAACAAGTGCTATCCTCTATACCGAAACCGAACCCAAATATAAAAGTAAATACTATACTACCGGCTACCCTAACGATGAATACGGAGTCTGTACAGATGTTGTTGCATTTGCCCTGAAAGGAGCCGGATATGACTTAATGACTTTAGTGCAGAATGATATTACAGCTCACCCCGATACTTATGATATTGATGAACCTGATTCTAACATTGATTTCCGACGTGTTCGAAACCTAAAAATATATTTCCAACACACCGCCATTCCTCTTACACTAGACATAACTAAAACAGAAGAATGGCAAGGCGGTGATATTGTTATTTTTGAAAAGCATATCGGAATTGTATCTGACAACCGCAATAAAAAGGGAATCCCTTTCGTCATTCATAACGCTAACCCAATACAAGCAAGCTATGAAGAGGATATCCTAGAGACCTGGGGAACTATCGTCGGTCACTATAGAATAAGCTAACTATATTTACACAAATGAGGGAAGCCAATAGGCTTCCCTCAAAATATTTTCACATCTAAAATTAATTCTTAAAACTATGAATTGGAGCAGGAATTCTTCCGCCTCTGTTTACAAATGCATCACATGAGAATGGATTTACTGGCATAATTGGAGCATAACCAAGTAATCCACCAAATTCAACACTCTCACCAACGCCCTTACCAATAACAGGAATGACACGAACTGCTGTTGTCTTCTGGTTAATCATACCAATAGCAAGTTCATCTGCAATCATTCCTGCAATTGTAGTCGCCTTTGTATCGCCTGGAATAGCAATCATATCAAGACCTACAGAACATACACAAGTCATCGCTTCTAACTTTTCAAGTGTTAAAGCACCTGCATTTACAGCATCAATCATGCCCTGATCTTCACTAACAGGAATGAAAGCACCGCTCAAACCGCCTACATAAGAAGAAGCCATAACGCCACCCTTCTTAACCTGATCATTCAACAACGCAAGAGCCGCTGTCGTTCCCGGTGCACCTGCATATTCCAAACCAATTTCACAGAGAATATCTGCAACACTATCACCAATAGCCGGTGTTGGTGCAAGAGACAAATCAATAATACCAAAAGGAATACCAAGTCTCTTAGATGCTTCCTGTGCAACAAGCTGACCAACTCTTGTTACTTTGAATGCCGTCTTCTTGATTGTTTCACATAATACTTCAAAATTCTTACCGCGAACAGATTCCAACGCTGTCTTAACAACACCAGGTCCACTTACGCCAACATTGATAATTGCATCCGCTTCTGTAACGCCATGGAAAGCACCTGCCATAAATGGGTTATCATCTGGTGCATTACAGAATACTACAAGCTTAGAACATCCAATAGAATCATTCTCTTTTGTAAGCTCTGCTGTTTCCTTAATAATATCACCCATTAATCGAACAGCATCCATGTTAATACCTGTTTTTGTAGATCCAAGATTTACCGAGCTACAAACAAGCTCTGTTTCTGCCAATGCCTTTGGAATAGAACGAATCAAAAGCTCATCTGCCTTTGTCATTCCTTTGCTAACAAGTGCAGAATATCCACCAAGGAAATTTACGCCTACTTCTGCTCTTACCTTATCCAAAGTCTTTGCAATTGTAACAAAATCATCCGGTGTCTTACACGCAGCACCACCAATTAAAGCAATCGGTGTAACAGAAATTCTCTTATTTACAATCGGAATACCAAATTCTTTCTCAATCGCCTGACCTGTCGCTACCAAATCCTTGGCAACTGTCTTAATCTTATTGTAAATCTTTTCATTCAATCTATCCAAATCTGAATCAATACAATCCATAAGGCTGATACCGAGCGTAATGGTTCTTACATCAAGATTCTCCTTTTCAATCATATCATTCGTTTCTAAAACTTCATTAATATTTATCATGATGATTCTCCTCTGATACTATATAATAATTAGATTCTATGCATGCTCTTGAAGATTTCTTCTCTCTGGCACTTGATAATTACGCCAATCTCCTCTCCAAGCTTATCTAATTCATCAGATACTTCACTAACAGACTTTGTAGCCTGATTCATATCTGCTATCATCATCATATTAAAATAATCGTTTACAATTGTCTGTGAGATATCAAGAATATTAATCTGATTATCTGCAAGATATGTACAAACCTTTGCAATAATACCAACGGTATCTTTTCCTACTACTGTAATAATTGTTTTTTTCATAATTCCTGACTCCTATTCCGACTTCCTAATATTTTTAATTACGAAATTTTATTTGTTCGTAACTACTCATCACCTTCATAGTTACATTTGTTAATACATTTCATAATAAACAAAAACACTGAAAATTTCAACCTCATAATGTAACAAAGAAATAACTGAAAAAAACTCAGTTACTGTCATTTTTTTCACAATGTCGTAATTTCATATTATAATTCTTATTTTCAAGCAAACTATGCTTCCATCACTTGAGACAATTCACTTCGATTCGCCACAAAAATCGGAAAATCATCTGCTTTATATGGATTATCCGCCATCGTAACTTCTAATCTTACCGTTTCATAAGCAAGCTCTTCCAAATTATTCTCTTTACTTAAATGCCCAAGGCAAACAGCTTTTAATCCATCATGCATCAGGCGGCTCAAAAGCTTTCCTGACGTTTCATTAGACAAATGTCCTCGTTTACCAAGAATTCTTTGTTTCAAATAATACGGATATGGACCAACCTGAAGCATATTTACATCATGATTCGCTTCCAAGAACAATACATCCATTCCTTTCAGACTCTCTACTGTATACTCATCATACATGCCTAAATCTGTAGCGATTGCCATTCTCTTTTTTCCATGCTGGAATCGATATGCCACAGGATCTGCCGCATCATGTGAAATCCTCATAGGATTCACTGTAATATCCTTAAGAATCATCTTCTCGTCAGCTCTGATAACCTGAAAAAGTTCTTCATCAATTGCCCCAAGATTTTTTGCATTCTTGATTGCCGCAATTGTTCCTTCTGTCGCATAAATAGGAATCCCAAACTTTCTACTCATAACGCCCAGACCATTAATATGATCTGCGTGTTCATGAGTAATCAATATCCCATCCACATCCTTACCAGAAAGCCCCAATTGGCCAAGTCCTTCTACAATTCTCTTACAACTAATTCCTACATCAACCAATAAATGTGTTGCCTCCGTACCCACATACACGCAGTTTCCACTACTACCGCTTGCAATGCTGCACATCTTCATTTTAAAACCGTACCTTTCTATCCTCACAGGACTCTATAGTATTAACTCCAGTAGATTTCTACTTTGTCACCATTTTTTAACTCCTGTGTATATTGTGCTTTTTCACCGTTAACCTTTGTCACAATACCATTTCCGCGCATTTTGCTTGTATCAAAATCAATAAAATCAAATAAATCAACAAAACGATAAACGTTTCTGCCCTCTAGTATTAACGGTCTTTGATTGTAAAAGACAACAAGTCTTATATTTCCTTGCTCATCCATTTCTATCTTTTCTTCATTCACCGCTTCGTCCTTCTGACTCTCATTCTTCGCTGCATCATCTATCATATCTCTAAACACATGAACCGTATCTTTTTTCTCTCCGGAAATCACATGTTCTTCTGCATTTTTTGCCTCTATCGCTTGTGTTGTTACAACATCTCCATCATAAATTGCTGTTTCTTTTTCAGCTTTTTCACCATTAACTAAAAGAACTATCTTCTCAGGATTCAAGCTCATCAGCTTTAATATCTGTTCATGAGAATAATAAGAAAAAAGCATAATCTCATCATTTTCCTGTATCACATATTCACCCGTCACTTCATCACCATTCACCTTTACTGGTTTAGGCAGTTCCATTAGTGCACCATCTACTGTTATACAAACTCTTCCATTGTAATCAATCAAATCCTCGATTTTCACAGACGCAGGTAAACCTTCCGTCGATTCTTCTATTACAATGTCATCATTTGCCTTTATGGCATATCCCATGTCAACTTCTTCTCCGTTGACAAATATTTTAGCCCCTTCACCATATTCACCCTTAGAAACGCGATTCTTACCATTCACTGTATAATGCAATTCTACTCCCTGCTTGGGAAACAGATTTTCATGTGGGTAAGAAGCCTGTACAGCAGCATCCACTACTGCAAGCTTATTATTATCATACAGCTTAACCTTATTTCCATTAAAGGTAACATGTATAAAGTTATTGGTCTGCTCATAATAAGACAGACAGATTCCAATCGGAGTTACAATGGTAGAATCCTTTAAACTATCCTCTGGGAACTCTACCTCTCTCATAATCTCTTCACCGCGAAGTGCAACACGCTTTGGATCAAGCCCCAACTCTACTGCAATCTGCTCACTAAAACCTTGAATCTTTCCGCCACCACCTACAATAAATACTGCACTTGTTGAATTACCTCCATTAAGACGTTTGATTTCATCTGCTGCAAGCTTTGCCATTTTTTCAATTTCCGCCTGACACATAGAAATTATTTCTTCTGCGGTTGCTGTCTGCTCCAGCCCCATAATATCTTCATATGTAATCACACTCTTTGTCATAGCATCTTTTTTAATCTGCTCTGCCGTAGCAAAATCAATCAGACAGCGTTTTGCCAATGACTCTGTAATGGTATCGCCTGCACATGGAATCATTCCAAATGCCACTACGCTACCATCATTTGTAATAGAAATATCAGAAGTCCCCGCTCCTACATCAATCATAGCAATATTCAATAAGCGAAACTTTTCAGGAATAGCAACTCTGATAGCCGCAATTGGCTCCAAGGTCATATTAACCACCTTTAATCCTGCAAGCTCTACCGCGCAATATAATCCATCTACAACATCATCCGGTAAAAAGGTCGCTATCATATCGCATCCGATATTCTTTGCTTTATGATGCTCCGGCTGTCCCATCCACATTCCATTCAGGTAATACTTCACTACAGAATAACCTACACAATAGAAACGTGCATCTGTATCGTTTTCTTCTTTAAACTGTCTAAATGCCTTTTCTACGCCCAACGAAGCCAATGTACTAATATCATCTTTTGTTACGTTATGCTCTTTTTCAAAATCCATATCAATATGAACATCTAAAGTCTTCAACACACGTCCAGCTGCCGCAATACACACATCGCGAAGCTCTAGTCCACTCTTTTTCTCCAGCGCCTCTTTGATCTCAGCAATGGTAGCTGCCACTCGATTAATATCATGAATCTGACCATCAAGCATTGCTCTTGTCTGATGCTCACGAATCTCCTGTGCTACTACAACAAAATTATCACCACGTTTGTAACCAATTGTTCCTACAACGCTTCTTGTTCCAATGTCCAATCCAAATACTGGTGTTGACTCATACATACTCATTCTCTTTCCCCCATAATTTCATCAATTTGTTTATAAGTTACCGCTAAATCACCATCATTAACGATTACAACACTACAATGCTTTCTGAATTCTTCTTCACTAAGCTGCTTCCCCATTATATCTGCTATCTTCTCTGCACTGTACTGTCTGCTTTCCATAAGTCTTTTGCTTCTCACTTCTGTGTCTGCATGAATATACCATATCTCATCCAGAATCTCATCATAATGCTCCTCTATCAAAAGTGCCGCTTCCACAAAAAGAAAATCGATTTCTTGCTTTTCTTTTTCCAATTGTATCTGTTCAAGAATATATTTTTTCACTTCCGGGTGAAGAATTTCGTTGATGGCTATCAATTTTTTCTCATCTGTAAAAATCGCCGACGCCATTTTTCTCTTATCAATTGTCTTATCTTCTTGCAAAATATCTGTTCCCAGAAAAGCAACAATTCTTTCATAGCATTTATGTCCCGGTTCCTCTAACAGGTGCGCTACCTCATCCGCACGGATTACTTTACAGTTATAATTCTCTTCTATATAGGAAAGCACCTGCGATTTACCAGCGCCAACGCCTCCTGTAATTCCTATCGTCATCATATAACTTCACCCTTTGTAACTATATTCACACTTTAATAAGTCTGCATTTTATTTTGTTTCATACCAGTTTTCACCCGTATGAAGATCTACTTCCATCCGAACTGCCATATCACAAGCTAAGCTTCCTGCACATTGTGTTGCATTTCGCATTTCCTCTGCAAGTAATGCTTTTACCTGTTCTACTTCAGACTCTCTGGTTTCAATCAAAAGTTCATCATGAATTTGTAAAATCAACTTTGATTTCAAACCTTTTACTCTTAATGCATTAAACACATGCAACATGGCCATTTTTATAATATCTGCGGCGGTTCCCTGAATTGGTGAATTCATTGCAATTCGCTCACCAAAAGAACGCTGCATGAAATTGGATGATTTCAACTCCGGAACAGGTCTTCGTCTACCAAATAAAGATTCACAATAACCCTTTTCCTTTGCATCCGCTACTGTCTTATCTAAAAATGTCTTAATGCCTGGATATGTTTTAAAGTATTCATCAATATATCCCTTTGCTTCCTTCGGTGATATACTCAAATCCTGACTTAATCCAAACGAACTGATTCCATACACAATACCAAAATTTACAGCTTTTGCATTTCTTCTCTGCAAATCTGTCACTTCCTCTAATGGTGTATTAAATACTTTCGACGCTGTAATTCTGTGAATATCCTCATCCAGCTGATATGCTTCTATCAACTGTGCATCTCCTGACATATGTGCCAGTACTCGTAATTCAATCTGAGAATAATCGGCATCTGTAAAAACACATCCCTGTGCCGGAACAAACACTTTACGTATCCTTCTCCCAAGCTCCATTTTCATTGGAATATTCTGTAGGTTTGGCTCTGTAGAGCTTAAACGTCCTGTTGCAGTAATCGTCTGATTAAAATTCGTATGAATACGATTATCATCCTCAATATATGCTGCCAAACCATCTGCATAGGTTGACTTTAACTTGGTAAGACCACGATATTCTAATATCTCATTAACAATCGGATACTCCGGTGCAAGCTTCTCTAGCACATCTGCCGCTGTAGAATAACCTGTCTTCGTCTTTTTCCCACCCGGTAATTGCAACTTTTCAAATAAAATCTCACCGAGCTGCTTTGGAGAATTAATATTAAAATTCTCACCTGCTGCTTCATGAATACTATTTTCCAGTTCTGTGATTCTTCCAGTAAGAGCCTCGCCGTACAAACGCAACTCTTCTTTTTTCACCAAAATACCCTCTTTTTCCATATCATAGAGCACATAAGATAATGGCATTTCCAATTCACGAAACAGCTTGTCCATTCCATTCTGCTCCAATGCTTCCTGCAAAGCCGGAGCTGTCTGATACAAAGCATACACTTCCTGTGCATAATAACGGACACATTCTATTCTCTTATCCTGATAAGCAGTTGTTACATCTGCCTTACCAAAAATCTCACTCCACTCTTGCAAGGTGATTCCAAGATACTCATTCGCAATATCAACAATCTCATAATCATTTTTCAATGGATTAATCAAATATGCCGCTATCTTACAATCAAATAAAGTATTCGTTAAGGCTTCTGCTGTCTTTTCACCAGAAGCATCTTCTGTTAAATATCCATAATCCTGCTTACCATCAAAGCAAGCAAGCGACATTTCCTCTGTCATTGACAAATCATGCAAACCAGCTAATATTTCTGCTTTAGAAAGCCCACTCTGCGCTTCCATACAGTATACGGTCTTTTCGTCAAAGCAAAGCATACATACAAAAACTTCCTTCTTCTCTTCTAGCTGAAGGAACATCTGACCACTTGCATTTTCTCCCACAGAACCTTCATCTTTGGCATCTGCGCAAATCAGTCTGACTGCACCACGTTTTGTCGCTTTGCACTTTTCAAAAATCTGCTTTGCATCGCTTGCATTTTGCACTTCTACGATTTCATATACAAACTCTGTCTTTTTCTCTTTTACATCAAATCGATTCAGCATATTTTTAAACTCTAGCTGTTTGAACTTCTCATACGCCTCATCAGTAAAAAGATTATCTATTTTTGCTTTTTCATAAGAAAAATCAATATCTGCATCAATATTAATCGTCGCAAGAACCCTACTCAAATCAGCAAGTTCCTTATTTGCAATCAGACTCTCACGAATACTTTTTTTCGTAATCTCTTCTACATGCTCATAAATAGCCTCAATAGAACCATACGTTACCATTAAATCCGTTGCCGTCTTTTCGCCAACCTTTGGAACACCTGGGATATTATCTGCCGTATCTCCCATCAGTGCCTTTAAATCAATAAATTGCAACGGAGTTACCTGATATGCCTTTTCTACATCTGCAGCATAGTAATTCTCAATCTCCGTCTTACCACCTTTTGTCTTAGGAATTCGAATCTTAATATGCTCCGAAGCAATCTGCAACAAATCCCTATCACCAGATACAAGTGAAACCTCGATACCTTCTTTTTCAGAACGTTTTGCAATCGTTCCAAGGATATCATCTGCCTCAAGTCCTGCTTTTTCCATAATCAGAACCCCCATTGCCTGCAATACTTCCTTCATAACAGGCACCTGTTCACGAAGCTCCTCTGGCATTGGCTTTCTGGTTCCTTTATATTCCTTATATATCTCATGACGGAAGGTTGGTGCTTTCACGTCAAATGCAACCGTTAAATAATCCGGTTTTTCTTCCTCTAATATCTTAAATAGAATATTCAAAAATCCATACACCGCATTTGTATGAAGTCCCTTGGCGTTTGTCAAATCAGGAACTCCATAAAATGCCCTATTCAAGATGCTGTGACCATCAATCAACACAATCTTACTCATAAACAAATATTAACTCCTTAATTACTCTTAAACCAAAGAATGGCTTTGTATATCATCTTTTCATGTAATAAACTCTCTACTACATAAAAAATACACACGCTACCATCATCGCAATTACAAAAAGACCGGCCTTGAGCTGACTTCTGTGCGCTTTTACCTGATTCGCAACCACCAATCTCTTTTCCAGTTCCATCTGTACGTCGATATCATCCGTATTCTCCAGCTCTTGAATACCTCCGGATATTAGATATTCAATCGTGAGTTCATCCATGCACTCCTTGCAGGAACGCACATGCATAATAAACTCCCGTGCAGTATCTGCGTCCAATTGGTTCTCCAAAAACAGACGCATCAATCGCTGTGTCTCCTTACAATTCATAAAACCCTCATTCGTTTGAAACCATTCCTATTCATTGCTCCCCAGCGTATCTTTTGTCATGATACATCTGAATATAAATGGAAACATTTTATGTCACTTTTAACATATATACTTTATATCATACACTATATTTCATTTTTTTGAAAGTAAAAAATCAAATAGGTCATTTGACAGCATTTCCCCTCAGCACTATAATATTCGATAAAATTATTGTTTTCATACATTTATAAAATAGGAGATGAACAAAATGCCAAATATTATAGAAATAACCGACTTAAATAAACCAGAGCTTGATATCTACGCCCGACTCTCAGAGGTACAGCTTTTACATATATACGAACCCAAAAGAGGACTATTCATTGCAGAAAGCCCAAAGGTTATCGAACGCGCCCTTGATTCCGGCTGTATTCCACATTCTATTTTAGTTGAGAAAAAACACATAGACGGTGAAGCAAAAGACATCCTTGCCCGTTGCGAAGATATTCCTGTCTATACCGCAGAATTCGATGTTTTAACAAAGCTCACAGGCTTTCAACTCACCAGAGGCATGCTATGTGCCATGTTTCGACCCGAATTACCAACTTTGGAAAAAGTATGTGCGAACGCACGAAGAATTGCTATTTTAGAAAATGTCGTAAATCCAACAAATATTGGTGCTATTTTCCGTTCTGCCGCCGCTCTGAACATAGACGCTGTACTATTAACTCCGGCATGTAGTAATCCACTATACAGACGCGCTATCAGAGTCAGCATGGGAACTGTTTTCCAGATTCCTTGGACTTTCATCGGTGATGAAACTTCCGAATGGCCGGAAAAAGGTATTCAAAATTTGCATGAACTAGGTTTTAAAACTGCTGCCATGGCATTAAATGACAACTCTGTCAGCATTGATAATCCGCAACTTATGGATGAAGAAAAGCTTGCTATTATCTTAGGTACAGAGGGCGACGGACTTGCTGATGCGACTATTGCAGATTGCGATTATACCGTTAAAATCCCTATGTCACATGGTGTAGACTCTTTGAATGTAGCTGCTGCTAGTGCAGTGGCATTTTGGCAATTAGGGGCAAGATAAAACTTGCCCCTTAACACTATAAAATTATGCCCTTATTGCCCAACGCATCTTCGTGCTCTTTGCTCTACTATTTCTCGCACATTCTTCCGCTGAAGGACGAATCACATTTTTACATATCTCACGATAAATGCCTGCATCCTGCAATTGTTTAAAAGAACGCTTTACCAATCGATCTTCACCGGAATGGAATGTCAATATTGCTACTCTAGCATTCGGCGCTAAAACATCCGGAAGCTTCTCCAAAAAGGAATACAACACTTCAAATTCACTGTTTACATCTATTCGCAATGCCTGAAAGGTTCTTGCGCAGGACTTCTTTACCGCCTCTTCACGCTCTGCTTTTGGTACATAAACCAATGCTTCCTCTATAACCTCTTTCATCTGTCTGGTTGTTTCAATCTCTTTCCCCTTCTTGAACCACTTCATCACAGTAGCTGCAATCTCCTCCGCATAAGGTTCATCTGCATTTTCGATTAACATACCAACCAACTCTTCCTGAGTCACCTCTTTTAATCGCTCTGCTGCACTGGTTCCTTTTAACGGATTCATACGCAAATCAAGCGGTCCATCTACTTTATAAGAAAATCCTCTGTCCGGATTATCAATTTGCATGGAAGAAACGCCAAGATCAGCCAATACAAAATCAAACTTCTTACCTGTATCCTTTGTAACTAAATCAATATCTGCAAAGTTTTGTAAACGAACCGTTAAAACATCCTCACCAAATCCCTGTTTCTCCAAACGTTCTTTCGTCTTTGCAGACTCTATCGGATCAACATCTAATGCATAAATATGACCTTGTCCCTCCAAACACTGCAACATTACCTTCGTATGACCGCCATAACCTAATGTTGCATCTAACCCTGTCATTCCAGGCTTAATCTGTAAAAAGTCCAATATTTCCTTTACGCAAATAGAAATATGCATTCCTGCCGGAGTTCCACCCTTTTGAATCACTCGTTCTATGGTATCTGCATACTTTTCAGGATTGTGTTCCTTATATTTTTCCTTATAACTCTTTGGATGCGTTCCTGAATAGCGCACACGGCGCTTATGCTGTTTTTCCTGATTTTCCATATGTATATTATGCCCTTTCAAAAATATATTTTTTATTCTAGCACATATATGCAAGTGAATAAAGCACGTTACTATACACAGCTTAAAATTTTCTCAATTTCTGTCATCTCTTCTTCTGAAAAATCCAAGCAGTTCAATGCTGCTACATTCTCTACAATCTGTTTTGAACGACTTGCACCAATAAGTACAGACGTCAATTTTCCCTGTTTTAATGCCCAAGCAAGAGCCATCTGAGATAACTCCTGTCCTCTTTCCTTTGCCATTTCATTTAATTTTGTCACTTTAGCAACTACTTCTTCCGTGATTGCATCTTCCTTTAAAAATACACTACTTCCTGCCGCGCGGGAATCGGTCGGGATACCATGAATGTATTTTTTAGTTAATACTCCCTGTGAAATTTTCTATCACAATTAGGGCTTCATACAAAAATCCCCCCTCATACCGAGGAGGCAAATTGTTCTATGTATTATTTTTGAAATTACTATTTTTTCTTCTTTTCCACTTCACTAAGTGATGTTTTTACCATACCCGTTAATGCAAACAACGCTAACGCATTAGGGATTACCATTAAATAATTGAATGCATCTGTAAGCTCCCATACTAAATCGTTTGACATCAATGTTCCAAGGAAAATAAATACCAACGCCAATTAATAAAAAAATCAAGATATAACTTGATAAATAATTGTTTATCTCTACCACAATCGGATAAAGAACATCTTCAATTGTAACTAACATATATTTCCTCCTTCGTAAGACTCCCCTATAAATAGTTTGATCTCGCCAAATACCATATAACCGTATGATTTCACTCATTTTTCATCAACTTTTTTATCTATGTATTTCAAATTTATTTTCTGTTATTTTTACATTTTTAAAGATAAATGCTGGTTTTTTTACAATTTATATCATATAATTAAATAAAAAGCTCAGGAGGCGTTATAATGTTTAGTCAATTATTCGGAAAATATCTTGTAGATAAAAAAATAATCAGCGATGCAGATTACAATACTGCAATCGAACAACAGCTTGCAGTCAGAGTAAAATTAGGCACCATTGCTATTGCAGATGGTTTATTAACGGAAGAAGAGGTGGAATCCATCAACAAAATGCAAATGCAATTTGATAAGCGTTTTGGTGACATTGCAGTCGAAAAAGGATTTCTAACCCCAGAACAAATTGATACTTTATTGAAAAAGCAAGGAAATCCATATATGCAATTTATCCAAGCATTAATGGACGCCAGTAAATTATCTGCTACAGTTCTCGAAAAAACACTTATTGCATTCCAAAAGGAAAAAGGATTCTCTGATGATGATATGGTAATTTTAAAGAATGACGATATAGACTCTCTCATTCCTATCTTTGCTTTCTCTGCAAAGCCTTATGTTACTGATTTATCAGGACTTGTAATCAGAAACATTAATCGTTTCATCTCAAGAGATTTTTACATTGACAGAATTAAACATGTAAACAAACTTACTTATTCTAACTTAGCCAGCCAAAAAACCGTTGGTAAACACAGCATCTGCCTTGCTTTTGCAGAAGAACTTGATGCTGGTGCGTTTGGCTTAGTTGCCTCTCACTTTTCAGGTGATACACACACAGAAGCAAATGCTGACGCTTTCGATGCTATCTGTGAATTTATCAATGTTAACAGCGGTTTATTTGCCTCTGAACTTAGTCAAAATAAAATCGATATGGAGTTAATGCCTGTTTCCGCTTATAAGAATCAGACAGTAGAAGGCGACTTCTATATACTACCTATTTATATCGAAAATCACAAACTCGATTTGATCATTGCTGTAGATAGCGAAATTAACTTAGGGGAAACACCATTTATTTATTCCACAAAAGACAATATCGTATATGATGTCAAACCCGATTCCAAAGGAAGCGTTCTTTTAGTTGACGACTCCAAGATGTCTAGAAAGATGCTACAAACTATCTTAGAAGATGCTGGTTATTCCATTATCGGCGAAGCCACCAATGGCGCAGAGGCTTTAGATATCTACAAGCAGCACAAACCAGATATCGTTACTCTTGATATTACCATGCCGGTTATGGATGGTATCGAAGCCTTAAAGCAACTTCTCGTAATTAATCCTAATATAAAAGTAATTATGATTACTGCTGCCGGTCAACAATCCAAATTAATTGAAGCACTAAAAATTGGTGCTAAGAAATTTATCACCAAACCTTTTGAAAAGGAAGAAATCATTACAAATATTGAAATTGTCATGAATGAAGATTAATTATAAAGCAAAAACAAACACCGACAGAATGCATACCATCTTGTCGGTGTTTACTTTTTGCTTTCTTATTTCTCTTCCCCTATTTGATACCAGTTAAAATCTGTTTTTACAAATCCACCAATTCCATAGCATCTTCAATCTGCTTGCTAACATCCTTTTCTCCCAACCATTCATTATGATAATTCAAGCAACGACACATCCACGTTACGTCATCCTCTATAAAGGTATTACGATAATGTACATGGCCACAAATCGAATACGAAACCTGATTTTCTACACATAACTTCTTCAGCCTTTTGCTACCAAGAAAAGCATTAAAAAAGCTCCATATATGATTCATTTCCTCTGGAACCGCAAATGCCTCATGAGAAATCATGTGTGTCATGAGAATTATTTTTTTCCCTTTCTCTTTATTCTCATCTATTCGCTTTTGAAATCGCTCCAAAAACCATTGACATCGCTTCTCATTCTCTCTTGACCATGTATTAAACAACAAATCCTGCCATGTTCTACCTTCATATTTCATTGTTTCAAAATCCTGTATTGTAAATTTCTCATGGTTACCGAAACTATAATCATACCATGCCACATCACCTATTATGATGCTATTTTCCGTTTCATATATTTTTCCCGAAAGACAATGCTCATCCTCTAGATACGCTTCATATATGGCATCATTGCTTTCATAACAGGTATCCTTATTCCACATATCATGATTACCCGGCACATAACGTACCACTGCTCCACTTCTTTCTTCTATCTCACGTACGGTTTGTATCGTCTTTTTAGGATAAGAACTGATATCACCCGCAATCAATAGTAGCTCCACTTTGTTTTTTTGAATATAATCTATGATTCCACCAACCACATCATACATCTCATTCACATCAATATGTATATCTGAAATAACTGCTGTTTTCATCCTATATCACCACTCCCAACTATTTTTATTCCACTGTCAGTCTTATATGCACACTTACCTTTTTTGCCACAACACCAATGAGCATTCCCGTTATCACTCCTGCGACCAGCAATACCGGCATATAGTAAAATACACTCATATTCTCTACCACCACTGCTGCCAGCAACAGCTGCCCTACATTATGACTTACTCCGCCCGCAATACTAACCCCCAGCATAGAAAATCCCTTGATTTTCTTCAATAACAACATCACAAAAAAGCTCAAAATACCACCTGCAAGGCTGTATAACATAGACGACATATTTCCAAACAAAAAAGATACCAGTACTATCCTTGCAATAGAAATCACCATAACCTGCGCAGGTTTCAATATATATAACGCAATTACCACAACCAGATTCGCCAATCCCAACTTAATTCCCGGTATCCCAAAATGAAAAGGAATCAATACCTCTACATAACTGAATATCATTGCAAGCGCAATCAGTATTGCTGTATATGCAACTCTTTTTGCCATTTTTTCCTCTTTTCTCTATATGACATTCGTGTCATTTTATTGTGCTATACTATCAAAGTCTCCATCTTTCTTTTTTTCATGCAATTCTACCACCAATTTGTGTGGAAGACATACGATTGTCTCATTCGTTTTTGAAATTGCTTTATGTTTTACACAATACTGATCCGGGCAGTCTGCATGTTCCATAAATACCCTTTTATTCTCTATCACAATACGATTTTCTCCCAACGGATTGCAAATCTCTATTGTCCTGTTTTCTGTTAGCACATAGCTTCCATATTCTTTTCCATCTATCATAATCCGAACACTTTCTCCCTCTTCTGTATTACCAGTTCGAAAGAAAACAGCCATAGTTCCTGCCACTAACAAGACTATTATGATGAAAATAATATCCTTTTTCTTAAGCATATTTCATCCTTACCCTTTACTCGTTTTACCTTTCAACCATATTATTTCGTAATCATTTAATAACTTCATATTCAAGCTCCGTTGAAAAATTCTCTACAATCCCTTCTGTCACATATAACTTGGCATTCTCATCACATAATATCATATCAAACACCTCATGATACGCCTTCCAAAACTCTGTTGCCTCCTCTTTTCCCATAACGAATAATGCCGTTGACAATCCATCTGCTAACGTTCCATCTTCGCAGACAATGGTTACCGATACTAACCCATTTTGTACAGGCATTCCCGTTTTGGGACTGATAATGTGATGATACCGTTTACCATCCTCTTCAAAATACCGCTCATAGTCACCAGACGTAATGACTGCTTTTTCTTCTATAGACACAACTCCCAAATAGGGAATACTCTCATAAGGACTCTTAATTGCTACTCGCCACATACTTCCATCACTTTTCGCTCCTACTGTCTGAACGTTGCCACCCAAATTAATCATTGCACTTTTCACACCGTATTCCTTCATGATATGTGCTATACGAGATGACGTATAACCTTTTGCAATTCCTCCAAAATCAATCTGTGTATATTTAGGCACCTCAACCATTTTCGTATTCTCATCAAACAATATATCAGATGTGTCTACATAAGAAAGCAGTGCTTCTATCTCTGTAACGGAAGGCACTCTATATTCTTTTTCCGAGAACCCCCACGCCTGCATCAATGGATATACCGTGATATCAAAAGCTCCTTGTGTCAATTCCCATATTTCTCTAGAACGCTTCAACAGATACGCACAATCCTCTGAAAGCTCTCCCCTTTTATCCCGATTCAGCATCGCTACTTCACTTGTCTCATTCCCTGTCGACAAAAGTGCATCCAAACGATAAATCTCTTCCTCTGCCGCTGCAATTGCTTTCTCACTGTTACGTCCATATGCAGTCAACTCCATATAGGTATCCATAGCAAATACACTCTTTGTTGTTACTTTATTTTCTTTTTCGGCAACTATCGTAGTTATTATTCCTAAAAGAGCGAGTCCGCAAGCTATCCACTTTTTTTTCCTTATCTTTTTCATTAATGCTTTTTTCCTTTTACTTATTTTACACTAAATCGTATCGTACACACTTACATTTTATCTGTCAAGAATAATACGCAAAACCTTTATTGATATATTTTCTCAATTGCTTTTCTTGACTTTTTTATATTATCCTGTTAAATTCTCTTTGTTAGTCGCGACTTACTCATATTATTTATTTGTATCTGTTCAGAACCCCTTCTGGCTCAATGACCAGTTGTTGTGTAAAACAGAGAATCGAAAATTTTTTTCTACGTTGAATCTCTGTTACTTTGTGGATAAAAACAATGATTTTATACAAAGATAGTATCCTTGTGGA
>JAFSCH010000134.1 GCA_017436865.1 Lachnospiraceae bacterium | reverse complement strand
CAAATGAGATGGTGAAAGCTCTCGGGCTGAATTTTGGGGATGCAAAGCACTAAGAGCGCATTTTTCAAAAAGTGTTGCATTTGAACTTGCAATTCACCTCCCTTTATTGACTCAGGTGAATGTAACACACTATGTGTGCAGAATCAAACTTTTCTATACAATAAAGTCTTTCGCTTCACAAATGGTTCCCATACATACGAAAACCATTTTTTACTAATATAATTGTATACATATGAACAAGGCAGACAAGCTGCATAAACACCCAGCGCTAAAACAAAAAAGTTATAATCCTCTAAATGATACGTATTTATAACCCAGATAAACAAGCCATGGAAATAGTAAATGTTCGGAGAATGATTCCTACCAATATTACCTAAAATTGGTAAGGTAAAATCCTGATACTTTATGCAGATTAGCATTAAGAGGACAATCAATGGCCATGTTGATAACATGAAATAGCTGCATTTACCGAACATATCTATCCTTATATAATACTCTAAAGTGGCAAACAGAATCGCTACAACTAACCAGAAGTTTACATTTATTAGTTTCAGTATTTTTTCGTGGTACTTATGTATTAAATAGCCTGTAGCCAAGAAAGGTATAGATGTAACAATAAATGTATTCCTAAAAGTCGTTGAATAGAAGTCAAAATTAGCATATGTAAAAAATACACCATCTTCATAACTTCTCAGAATGTAAGCTAGAATATAAAAAAGCGGAAGAAAATATATAAGCCTAGGAACATATTTAATAATTAACCACAAAAGCAAAAGAGCTTCCCATAGAGCAGTCAAATACCACAAATATGGAACAATACCCGTACCTAAAACAAGAGACTTAATAATGCGGACGCCACTAGTAAGAATGTTTTCATCAAACATTAAATATAGAAATACACCGTATATTATGTTAAATGTAAGGGCAAGGAAAAAAGATTTTCTCGCCCACGATGTGCATTTTTTCAACTCACGGGCAGTATCACCATAGGAATATAACAAGTAACCGGTTATACTCAAGAATATAGGCGTCCCAACTCCGGCAAAGGCTCTTAACAAGCATTCATACTGAGGTAAATGTATAGAAACGACAAAAAAAGCGCAGATGGTTTTCAACACATAGAGGGACTCAATTCTTTTCCTTTGGATAACTTTTTGCATAAATCAACAACACTTACTTAATGAGCGGCAAGCTCTCAGCATTCTATCAATTTAATTTAAGAAAGTCAATTTTTTTAAATCCATCAGCAGGGCAAACGCATTTGAGTAGTGTCATACACACCCGAGATTCGGGGTTCTGAAATTTGCTCTGAATTTACACTGAAAGGATTATCGTAAAAATCTAGATTTCTTGAAGTTATAGCATTATTATGCTATACTGAGTGAATGCATAGACTTATTGACGAATTAGAGGCAGTCGAAGCCCCACGCATAGGAAATGCAAAGAAACACAAGCTGGGAGACATTCTTTTCATTGCGATAGCCGCAGGAGTTGCTGATGCTGATACTTGGAATCAAATCGAAGATTATGCCGTGGAGCATGAAGAATTTTTCAGACAACATCTGGAATTGCCCGCCGGCATTCCATCCCACGACACCTTCAACCGGGTCTTTGCTATCATGGATCCGATCGTTCTGGAAAAGAATTACCAGAACTGGATTCGACAATTCGTCAAAATAAAGGAAGGCTCAATTATAAGCATAGATGGTAAGACCATTCGTGGTGCCGGAGCAAAGGAAGATGAAGGGTATGCTCACATGTTGAGTGCTTGTTTGAGTGATGAGGGTATATCGCTGGGACAGCTTAATGTTGACAAGAAGACAAATGAAATTACAGTAATTCCGCAACTTTTTGATATGCTGGATATAAAGGGTTGTATCGTCACAGCCGATGCCATGGGATGTCAAAAGGAAGTGGTCAGAAAGATAGTAAAGGAGAAAAAGTCATCTTATGTATTAGCAGTAAAGGATAACCAGAAAAGCTTACACGAACAGATACTCGAGACCGCTAAAATGGTACGTCCCAGCAGTGTTTTTACAGAAGTAGACGCAGGTCATGGGAGGGTGGAGGAACGCGTATATCGGATATATCGGGATTTGTGTTTTGTTACAGGGGTATGGAATTGGGAAAAACTTTCAGCTTTGGTAGTAGTGGACAGCTCGCGCTACAATAAAAAGAAGCAGACGTAAAGTACAGAAAAACGTTGCTACATAACGATTTTACCCAAAGGGAGTAGTGCAACTTTCGCCCATGCGATTCGTAATCATTGGCAGGTGGAAAGCATGCATTGGGTGCTTGATGTAGTTTTCGGAGAAGATGCGGCTCTTCTGCAATAATTGTGGAATGACCCAGGGACGCAAGAAACGCAGGAGAAAAAATTTATCAGTAAAGAGCAGAAAAAGATTGAGCATGGAGGAGAAATCTCCTACCATGCCCTGTGTTGTGTTCTTGAAGTACTTGAAAATTACAGCAACGGGCACGGATAGTCAAGGAAAATTTGAT
>JAFSCH010000045.1 GCA_017436865.1 Lachnospiraceae bacterium | reverse complement strand
TGTCTAAATGTGATTGAGTTGGAAAAGCCGGATGGAATCATTGCATCGTTGGGTGGACAGACTGCTGTCAATCTTGCGAAGCCCTTAGAGGATTGCGGAGTGAAAATTATAGGTACTGACTGCGCTGCTATAGAAAAAGCAGAAAACAGAGATGCATTTGAGAAACTATTGTCGGAGCTTGCCATTCCGCAGCCAAAAGGACGAGCTGTTACGAATATTGAAGAAGGGGTAAAGGCGGCAAACGAAATTGGTTATCCGGTGCTTGTACGTCCGAGCTTTGTTCTGGGTGGACGAGCTATGCAGATTGTAGCAAAAGAAGAACATTTACGTCATTATTTAAAAACTGCGGTGGAGATTGATGAAGATAAGCCAGTGCTGGTAGATAAATATATCTGTGGCAAGGAAGTGGAAATTGATGCTATATGTGACGGAAAGGATGTGTTTGTTCCGGGCATTATGGAGCTTGTGGAAAGAACCGGAGTACATTCGGGAGATTCTATCAGTGTATATCCAACCTTTAGTATTTCGGATAAAGTGAAAAGCACCATATTAAAGTATGCGAAAAAACTGGGTATCGGAATTGGAATTATTGGATTGTTTAATATCCAGTTTATTGTGGATAAAGAAGAGAATGTATATATTATCGAGGTAAATCCACGATCTTCCAGAACTGTGCCATTTTTATCAAAAGCGACCGGATATCCTCTTGCGGATATTGCAACGAAAGTAATTCTTGGTAAAAGTTTGAAAGAACAGGGAATTGATATGATTTATCCGGAAGAGAAAAAGAGATGGTATGTGAAAGCACCTGCATTTTCTTTTGCAAAGTTAAACGGTATGGATGCATATCTGTCTCCGGAAATGAAATCTACTGGTGAAGCCATCGGCTATGATGATAAGCTTCCGCGTGCCATGTATAAAGCATTGATTGCTTCCGGTGTTAAGATGCAGAACTACGGAACAGTAGTAGTTACTTTGGCAGATGAGGATAAAGAGGAAGCCTTACCTTTGATAAAGAGATTTTATGACATGGGCTTTAACATTGAAGCTACGGTAGGAACAGGTGAATTTTTAAAGGCACATGGTATTCGTACACGTATTCGTAGAAAACTGAGCGAAAACAGTACCGAAATTCTGGAAGCCATACGTGCCGGATATGTAAGCTATGTCATTAACACTCGTGCGATTTTATCGGGCATTCATTATGAAGATGGTCTGGCTATCAGAAGAACAGCGATAGAGAATAATGTAACCATGTTTACTTCATTGGATACCGTCAGGGTATTGCTTGATGTATTGGAAGAGATAACCATAGGGGTATCCACGATAACGGAATAGGAAGGTGAACAAATATGATACCAAATACAAATTACAGGAATTTGAAGGATTCTTACTTATTTTACAATATTGCACAGAAAACCAAAGCATATTTAGCAAAGCATCCGGGGAGTCATCTTTATCGAATGGGAATCGGAGATGTTTCGCTACCTCTTTGTGATGCTGTAATAAAGGCACTTCATGAGGCTGTAGATGATCAGGCGGATAAGAATACCTTTCATGGTTATATGCCGGAGTGTGGAGATCCTGCATTAAGGGGAACGATTGCGAATTATTACAAGAAAAGAGGCGTAGAACTTTCAGATGAGGAAGTTTTTGTTTCAAGCGGAGCAAGCGATGAACTGGGAGATATTCTTGATTTGTTTGGCAGGGACAAAACTGTTTTGATTATGGAGCCTGCATATCCTGCTTATGTAGATGCTAATATCATTGCCGGAAACAAGATTATTCATATGCCGGCCGGAAAAGAAAATGGATTCCTGCCTATGCCTAATCACAATATAACGGCAGATGTTATTTATATCTGTTCCCCGAATAATCCTACAGGTGCGGTGTTTGACTATAAAAAACTTCAGGCTTGGGTAGATTATGCGGATAGTACGGATGCAATTATTCTTTTTGATGCAGCGTATGAAGCATTTATTGAAGAGGATGATATTCCACATAGTATTTATGAAGTGAATGGAGCAAAAAAGTGTGCCATAGAAATATGTTCCTTATCTAAAACGGCAGGCTTTACCGGTACGAGATGTGGATACACTGTAATTCCGAAAGAACTGGAACGTGACGGAATGAACTTGAATCAAATGTGGGTAAGAAACCGTACAACAAAGACAAACGGTGTATCTTATATTATCCAAAAGGGTGCGGCAGCGATCTTTACTGAAGAGGGACAGAAGCAAATACATGACAATATAAAGATTTATAAGCAGAATGCAACATGTCTGATGGAGGCATTAGATAAGCTTGGAATCTGGTATTGTGGAGGAAAAAATGCGCCGTATATTTGGATGAGATGTCCGGAGAATATGGGAAGTTGGGAATTCTTTGATTACCTGCTAAGTGAGATACAGGTAGTCGGCACACCGGGTGAAGGGTTTGGAGCTTGTGGTGAAGGATATTTCCGTTTTTCTACTTTCGGTTCACCGGAAGATACGAAAGAAGCAGCAAGGAGATTGGTTGAATTGCTTTCGAAGTAAAGGATGAGGTACGGATTATACCTTTTTAGTACATACAAAAATCTCCATTAGCTGATTGAATGTAAAGGCTAGTGGAGATTATAGGTGAGTATAGAGTGGAGTATAATTCTACCTACACTTACTCTCATCTAGCCAAGCCTGAAATTCTGCAAGGGTAATCTGACCCTCTTCGCAAAGTTTACGCTTTTCACGGGCAGTTTTGCTCCATTCGGTAAATTCTTTCTTGGAAATATACATAGTGCGTTTTCTGGAGTCCATCCGGCGGTATGCTTTTGTGTACGCCTGATGGATTTCATCATTTTCGTGTTTTTTGGCAAAGGTGTTGATGGCGCCGACTTCCTTGCAGGTTTTGCCGCTGGCGGTATCAATACGCTCACAATATTCGCTGTCAGATCTGCCGGAAGGGATGAAGAATCTGCCGCAGTTTTTACACTGCTTGTACAGTACATTTCCCTTGGCAAGATACATAAATTCATAGCGGAACCAGTCCTGTACGGAGTTAATGTCGTAGACTTCTCTGACAGGCATATTTTCGTCAATGATTTTATTTACCACATCAAGATGGTTAAAGGCGTGTACACCGATAGGCATAAGATGGGTATTGAAGTTTGTACTGGTATAGGTGTCACGCATATTGTCCTTGGACTCCATGAGATAGAGGTACTGTAAGGTATCATACTCTGCAAACAGCTTGTCTTTCATAAGAAGCATATCAAAATCGCTCTGCAATAAATCTTTCTGGTAATCTAAAAATGCAGCTGTCATGCGTATGCCGTAGTTAATAAATTCTGCAATGTCATACAAACCACCGTCTTCTTCCGGCATCAGCATGTCGGTATCTTCATCATAATAAAAAGCATCCCCTAAGATTTTTTTATAATGTTCCAGAGCAATGAACGGATAAAAGTTATAGACAAACAGCTCCGTTACATACTGAAGGAAACAGCAGTTTACAAGAAACAGGAAAAAGTTATCGTTGTGGAGTGCTACCAGAGTGGAGTTTGCGGCAGCTTTGGTTACATCCGTGAAATCAAAACGGATAATTCCGTCTGCATCCGGTGTGGAAGCCTTCTGTTTAATCATTGTAGTGATGTTTTCGGACATATTTTTCATATATGCAACAATGTCCTCTGTTTCCAGTGCAATAAAATCTAAAATGCATGTTCCGGAAGGGTATTCCTTTAATACCTGAAACTGTTCGCTTAAAGCAATCCGGTAGTAGGAAGTCTTGTTTTCGTCATAGGTATATCCGATTGGGAAGAGGCCCACGCAGGCTGTGACAGACTGGCTGTAAAGGATATGTCCCGGTTTGCAAGAAACTATCTGGAAACGGGGAAGTATGTAGAGCAGATATTTCCTTTTATGGGAATCCGCTTCATTGCCATCAATGATAATTACGACAGTAATGAGTATATCGATGGCATTGCAGATATAGATGTGCAGTTTAAATCACTACTGTATGATTTCTACAGCAAGGATTTATCTGATAAAATCATTACGGCACTTGATGCAAGGAAGGATAACGGAATGTTTATTGGTGTGTGTGCTCCTTTTGGTTATCGTAAGTCAGAGGAGTGTATCTACAAGATTGAAGTGGATGAGGAAGCGGCAGCCATAGTCCGCAGGATATTCGATTTGCGTATCGGTGGTGCAAAGATTGCAGAGATAGTCCGTACCCTGAATGGGGAGGGAATAGATACTCCTGCAAAATATCTTGAGAGGAAAGGGCTGTATGGGACTTTTTATACCAAGGGTGAGCCTTTGTGGACGGATTATAAGGTAAGTTGCATTTTGAATAATGAGATGTATACAGGGACATTTGTTTATGGAAAATATCGTGTAAAGGCGGTCGGAGCCAAGCAGAAGCGGTTGTTGCCTTCTAATGAATGGAAGCGTATTCCAAACCACCATGAAGCCATTGTTACGATAGAGGAATATGAGCAGGTACAGTCTATGAAAGGGACGGTTCCGGCACTGTTTACGCCAGCAGGCAGAAGAGCATCTGTCTATACCGGAAGAGTTGTCTGTGACTGTTGTGGCAGAAATATGGTTTATAAGAAGGACAGGGTAGGCAAAATGCTTTTCCAATGTAATGTGAATTACAGAAAGAAAAACAACTGTGCCCACCGGATTCTTGTGACAGACTTTGATACCATCATAAAAGGTGAGCTGTCCAGACACATATCCGGGCTTGCAAAGCTTAAGATTCTGTTAGATAAGGAAAAGGAACAGCAGAATGAGCGTATTCGTGGAGCAAAGCAACACCTTAATATGGCGGAGGACACACTCAGAAGATTGGAGCTGGAACTTCGTACTGCTTACGAATCCTATGCTAAAGGCATTGCAGGAATTACATCAGGCTGGAATTGATACGGTTTTATTCATGTCTCCTATTTTCCCCTATATCACAGACTGGAAAGCAATTATTGAGGAGACAAAAGATTATGTGCATGAATACTGGTTTGAGAATCTGAATCTTAGAGGGAGTTATAAACAGGCGATTCTACAGTATATAGATTCTCATTATTCTAAGTGGAGTAATGCATACAGAAGTATATATATACAAAATGATGAGGCATATTGGGAGCAACTGACGACGGAGTTAGAAGAATATTGTAGTAGAGAAAGTATAAAATACAAGAACTATTTTTATCATGAGAAACTGGTGAAAGAGAAGCATAGAGGGAGGTAACAGCCATCCTCTATGCTTTTTAGCTACTAATTAAATCCACTCCCAAAAGGCAAGGCAGGATGCAAAATGTGCGCCCCAGGAATACTCATCATGTGTGCCCTCTGCAATTTCATAGTTAATGAGAGTTAAACCGTTGTCTTTTGCTGTTTGAAAAGCGATTTCAGTGGTGTTTTTGGCAAAATCACTAGATGCAGCAAAGAAATAAATAGGAGTACTGCCAAACGTATCTGTGGTAATATTTTCAGTGAAGTATTTTCTCATTTTCTGAGGATTTTGATTGTCATAATACGAATACAGTCCGACAAAACCATAGGTATCAGGGTGGGAGATACTGGTACAGGCTGCTACAATGGCACCATAAGAAGAACCAATAATTCCGGTATTTTCCCGCTCAGGTAATGTGCGGTACTGTTCATCAATATATGGCTTTAAGGTATTTGCATAAAAATCTCCCATCTCAAGGGCTTTTCCATCGCCCTGCATCATAGAATTTTGTGTATATAAATTGTATTCTACGGTACGGTTTGTAAGGGAATCCACACCTACTACAATGAAACCTTCTGTTTTTTCTTGCGCATAGAGAGAGTCCAGTGTTTCATCAATTTGCCATTCTTTATGATAGGTTGCGGTTTCCGAATCAAATAGATTTTGACCGTCAAACATATAGATAACCGGATAAGAAAGTTCGCTTTTTGCATAATTTGGTGGCAAGTAAACAGTAACGGTATAATTTTTGTCCAGTTCCGAACTGTAAAAATCAGAAATGATTTCTATCGTACCTTTGGTATTTTTGGAAATGTCTTCCGTTTGCTGGCAGCCACTGCAAGAAAGGGCAGTCACAATCATAATGAGAAATAAGTTTATCTTGTTCATAAGTACCTCCCGCAAAGATATATTGGAAATTTGCTATAAAATCAGTATAAACATTTGTGTAGGAATGGAAATGAAGGATTGTCATTATAGGTTGTAGGATTATCAGTTTTTATATAGAAATGGACAAACGTTGATAATGCTTATAATATAGGAATATAGGGGATTGTCTACGCAGTAAGATAATAACCGGATATAGACATCGAAGGGATGGAGAACATCATGAACATATATACAGAAGAATATCATGGGTATTTCACATTAGAGCTGGGATACTATCAGGGAAATGGATTTGATAGTACAGAACTTAGAGATTTGCGATTTGCATTACTATTATTGTACGCAGAACAAGGAGAGTTTGTTTTAGAGGGAAGAAAGATTTTGTTTGATGGGCAGATGCTGCTATGCATGAACGAGCAGGAGAGTCTGTATGTATCAGAGAATGTTCAGGTAAAAGGAATTCTCTTTCATCCTTCTGTCATAAATGGTGCATTTGATTTTGATAATATTCGCACACAGTCAGAGAGCTTTGACATAACACAGCAACAGGATCATTATTTTTTGATGGCATTTATGAGGAGAGAGAAGGAGAACGATGCCATCCTTTTTCCTTCTTTGGATGCGATAGAGAGGATAGCGTTTTTGATGGAATGTTTTCAGGAGCAGATTACGAAGCAGGATAATAATCACTGGGCTTGCAAGAGCAGAAGTTTTCTGATAGAGAGTCTTTCTATCTGTAGCACACTTACGGAAGAAAAGACGATTACTTGTGAAAATGAGCAGGATGCGCAGGAGAAAGAGATGCAGAGAATCGTGGCATACTTAAAAAGTAATGTCAGCAAGAAAATAACAATTGCAGAATTAACAAAAGAATTTCAGATGAATAGAACCGATTTGTCGAAGCGTTTTTTAGAATATACCGGTGAAACCGTTATGGAGTATATGACGCGAATAAGGATTGAGTTTGCGGCAACGATGCTGAGAGATACGAAGATTCCACTTATTGATATTATGGAAAGAGTGGGATTTCGTGATTATTCTTATTTTTCGAATACCTTTAAAAAGAAAAAAGGTATTTCACCACAGGCATATCGGAAGAAGTATTGTTGGATGTAGGTGCATAAATCAGTCATTCAAATATGGATTTTTATAATCTGGACAAAGATGTTGTTCACTCCAGACCATCATGGTCTGCAATACTGGAATAAAGCTTTCCCCAAATTCGGTCAGAGTGTATTCGACCTTTGGGGGAATTTCTTTGTAGATTTCTCGATGGATGAAGCCGTCATTCTCTAATTCACGTAATTGTTTTGTAAGCGTAGACTGCGTGATTCCATCCAGGCGGCGCATCAGTTCGCCAAAGCGCTGGACTTTATAAAACGTAATATACCATAAAATCAAAATTTTCCATTTTCCAGCAATTACCGATTGCAATTTGCTCATAGGCACGCAACGAGCCAGTGTATTTTCCTGTGTAAATTTATTTTCAGCCATGAGGAATAGCCACCCTTTCTATTGTTTATGCAATATATTCCGACCTTATCATAAGCCTTGCCAAAACTCAATAGTATCAAAAAAGATACTATCCTTAAAAAAAGACAGTACTTGTGGGAAAAATTGAGTCACGATATGCTACTTTCATCATTTTGGAAAGGAAGAATATACATATGCATTACACAGGAACGATTTGGAGACCACCTTATGAGGCATCGTCATTATTATTAGAGGTTACGGCAGGCTGTACACATCATCAATGTAAATTTTGCACGTTATATGATGATATTCCTTTTAACTTTCGAATGTCACCACTAGAAGATATAGAAGCTGATTTACGGGAAACGAAAGAACAACTGCGATTGTGGAAGCAAAGCCAGGTCACGCGTACCTTTTTAACAGGAGCAAATCCCTTCGTATTGGAATACCAACGCTTGATGAAGATTGCAGAACTGATTAAAAGGTACTTTCCGTCGAACCAGACCATAGGATGCTTTTCGAGGATTACAGACATCAAGCTTAAAACAGACGATGAATTAAAGGAATTAAGAAAGGCAGGTTATGATGGGTTAACGATTGGTATGGAAACGGCAGATGACAGTGCATTAGAATTTATGAATAAAGGATATACATCAACGGACATTCTTGCGCAATGTAGGCGTTTGGAACAGGCAGGAATCAGTTATCGTTTTTTCTATCTCACAGGTATTTCAGGAGAGGGGAATGGAGAGGAAGGAGCAAAGAAAACGGCAGAGATTTGCAATCAACTTCATCCGGAATTAATTGGAGCTAACATGCTTACGATATATCCACAGTCTGCATTATATCAGGACATAAAACAGGGAAACTGGATAGAAGAGAGTGAAATGGAAAAGTACAAAGAGCTTAGAAGCCTTGTTAAGCATCTTAAAAATCCAACTGTTTTTGCTGCATTGGGGGCTTCGAATATGATACAGCTTCAAGGAAAATTGCCAGAGGATAGAGAAAAGCTGTTAGCCGTATTAGATGAAATTATCGGTTCACAAAAGGAAGAAAAACTTCGTAATTATCGTAAGAATCTACGTCATTTATAGAAGGTAGAGAAAATGACACAACAATTACTGTTATTATGGCGGATTTAGATGGATTAAAAAGAATTAATGATGAGTATGGACATACAGCAGGGGATACTGCTATTCGTATAGTGGCAGAGGCTTTAAAAAAATGTTGTCACGAAGACACATTATGTGTGCGCTTTGGAGGAGATGAAATGTTAGCCGTCATAAAAAGTATGTACGATAAAAAAAGGATGTGTGAGGAGATAAGAAACTATTTAAAAGAATATAATAATTTATCAGGTATGCCTTATACAGTAGCTGCTAGTATAGGTGTTATCCATGCACGGGGAAAAGAGATTTTACATTTTGAAAATCTGTAACTGTTCAGCAGGCATGCGCATTTACTGCGTATGCCGTAAGAAAATGTAGATTTGGAAAGTCAAAATCCCATTGCGAAGCAATTTTAAATGGATTTTGACACGTAACTATGAAGGTACTGAATAGTTACGAAAATCTTATAAAAAAAGTAGATGAACAGATGTATATAGATAAAGTAAGGAATAAAATTAATAGAATCGAGTAGAATAAACCTTGATGGCATTAAGTTAAAAATCGTAATTTAATGCCATCAAGGTTTATTTTATTTCGCTATATTCAATTTTGTAATAGTAGGAAGTAAATTGGCCTTGCGCATTGCTGGGCGTAAAGTCATATATACAATTACGGATACAAATGCAGAAAGAATAGCATTGATGGAAGTAGCGGTTATATTCCAAGCAAGAGTTAGTTCGGCAGCAGGCTTTCCTAAAATACATAGCTTATAAAAATAACCAACAAGAGGATCGAAAACGACATTAAATAATAGGCCGCTAACAGTAGCCAGTATAGTCCACTTTAATACATGGCTATTGTCATTTGACGTGGAAATTTTTCCACATTTATGAGCGATAAAACCAGTGATAAATCCAATGCAGAACTTTAGTAAAAAGGTTTTTGGAGCGTAAAGAACATAAACCGGATCAAATAAATCACCAATGGTCATGCCTATAGCACCACCGATTCCGCCATATGTTCCACCTAGAAGTAACCCACCTAGTACACAGATTGCGTTCCCTAGATGAATACTAGTAGCATCACCGCCAGGTAGTGTAATTTTTATTTGTAAAAAAGTAAATACAACATATGAGAGAGCTGCCATTAGCCCGGATAAAGAAAGTTTGTATATTTTGTTATTTTGTGATTTCATAGTATTCATTACCTTTCATAATGTTATAGAATAAAAGTATATAAATTTATCATTCGATAAGAGGAAATTTTTGTTGTGCAAAAGTTTATTTGCTGGATATCATTATAATACAAACTGATTTGTAAAAAATAGACATTTTCGCAAAAAAAGCAGGGGACAGTTTTAGGGAAAACAGTATAACAATAGACTATGAAATGGGTGACATAAAATTTGATATTTATATTGATTTTTTGTGGTAAATGAGATTAAATAGAATATAGAAGCCTTTGTTTTAGCTATAATAACAAAAAAGGTAAGGGGCCAAGGAAGGGGAAGTAAGAGAATGAGTAACTTTGAAGGAATGTCTAATGTGCAAGTAGCAATTATCCCTCAGGGAACGGTAATCAATGGAAATGTTGAGATTACAGGAAAGCTTGAAATGTATGGAACGATTAATGGAGATATTAATTCTAACGATCGCGTGAATATATGTGGAGATGTAAAAGGTAATATTAAGGCAAAAGATATCTATACAAAGGATTCTTTTGTTGAAGGAAATATTCAGTGTGAGGATGGTGCGGTAGTTCGCGAAAATACCGTAATCCTTGGAGATATAAATGCACAGAGTCTGATGGTCGATGGTGCAATTCAGGGTAAGCTTGATATTAAAGGAATGGTAACAGTTGGTGAAAAAGCAATTGTAGATAGTGACATCAAAGCAAAATCTATACAGGTTAATAATGGTGCAGCATTGAATGGTCATTGCTCATTATGTTATGCAGAGATTACACCAAAGAATTTTTTTACAGAAGATAAGGCTCCTGCAAAAGAGAACAACAAGAAAAATGGTAAGAAATAATTAAATACATAATAGATAAAACCTGTTGCATATCGCGACAGGTTTTGTTGTATGAATTCAGGTTTAGCTAAGTAACATTCAAGGCTATGAGCACTCCTTTTCAGGTTTTGTGTATAGCAAATGAATATGCCTCAAATGTAAACCCGCTTGTTTGGTATTTCCTAAATGGAGCGTTCGGCATGTTTGATTTATTCT
>JAFSCH010000007.1 GCA_017436865.1 Lachnospiraceae bacterium | reverse complement strand
ATGTTCATAATAATCGGTAAAAATGGATTGTAAAATATTCATAGTTGAATTTTACAATAAAGTAACACAAAGAAAAACCCCTTACCCCTCATGATTGAGGGGCAGGGGAGTTGAGAGTGTCGAAGACACTTTTTTAATATCTAGGAAAGACCTTGTCACACTAACGTGTGAAAGTTCATTCCTAGATATTAAAAACGCTCCGCGAGGATGCGCACTCGCGCGAAGTTGTGATATGTCGCAAGCGACCGCGCTCGGCGCGAGAATGTGCTTTGCACATTCTTTGTTCCTTTATAGGAAAGTGCTGTAGCGTAGTGGCAGTTAGACAAGAATTTCGTAAGAAATTCTTGCCAAAGTGCGTGCGCTGGCACGCACTATTTGTTCCCTCTCACTTAGGTGGTTTGTTGTGATAAAATGTGCAGAATAGACAAAAAATAATGTATGGCATGATTGAAAATGTATAAAATATAAGTGATTAAGAATGAAAGATTGACATATTATGTACAAATGCTATAATTTAATTATATTTGAAACGCGTTTCAAGAGCAATGATAGCTAATCAAAGAAGTGAAATGGGGAAAGGGTATCAAATGGCAAGTATCAAAGAAGTTGCTGCACTGGCAAATGTTTCTCCGGCGACGGTGTCTAGAGTTATGAACGGAACAGCCAAGGTGGATGATGAAAAGCGAGCACGTGTTCTTAAGGCAATAGAACAGACTGGTTTTATTCCAAATGAAGTAGCAAGAACATTATTTAAACGATCTGCCAAAGTAATAGGGCTTATCATTCCAAGTATTGAAAATCCTTTTTTTACACAATTTTCAGGAGCGGTGGAACGAACCGCAGATGCCCATGGATATAAAGTGGTTTTGTTTAATACGGATGGAAATGTTGAAAAAGAGCATAATGTTATGAAGATGCTCAGTGCAATGAATGCTGACGGTATTATTCTTTCGACTAGCAGTGAGGGTGTTGATTCAGACATAGAAAACTGTACTATTCCGGTTGTTGTAACAGATCGGTTGATGACAAAAAAGGTAGCAGATGCTTATGTGCACTGTGATCATTATGTGGGGGGGAGATTGGCAGCAGAACATTTAATAGAAAATGGATGCAGGCATATCGTGTGTTTTAGAGGAAAACAAGATATCTCAAGTGCGAGAGAACGATATTTGGGATGCCGGGATATATGTAGTGAACAAGGGCTGATGCTACATACAGTAGATTGCGATTACAGCTTTGAAGCGGGAATTAATGCAACAGAAGAAATGTTGAAAAAATACCCGGAAACGGATGGTATTGTGGCTTGTAATGATATGGTTGCAATTTCAGCTTATAAAATTTTACATCAGAGAGGAATTGAAGTTCCTCATCAGATACAGATTATTGGCTACGACAATATTCAGTTGACTAGGTTCATGACACCAGAGATTACCACAATTGCACAACCTATTGAAGAACTAGGAGTAAAAGCGGTGGAACTGGTACTCCAACATAATAAAACAAATGTAAAAGAATATATATTACAACCTAAATTAATTATCAGAGAAACAACAAAGAGAATGGAGGGAAAAGATGAAGAAAGCAGGGATTTTAAATAGTGATATTTCAAGAGTTTTATCCTATTTAGGACACACGGACACTATCTGTATAGGCGATTGCGGATTACCGATTCCGGATGAAGTGGAACGAATTGATTTGGCACTTTGCTTTGGTGAACCAACATTTATGAGAACACTGGAAATGATAGCAGGTGACATGAAGATTGAAAAAATCGTCCTGGCAGAGGAAATTAAGGTGCAGAACAAGGAAGTACTTTCACAAATTGAAGCACTTTTTGCAGAACAAAATGTGGAAGTTGAGTACGTTCCGCATACTGAGCTCAAGGCGCAGACAAAACAGTGTAAGGCAGTTATCAGAACGGGTGAGACAACTCCATATGCAAATGTGATACTACAGGCGGGATGTATTTTTGCATAATGGAGAAAGGAGGCAAAAAACATGAATATTGAGATGAAGGGTATCAATAAAGCCTTCGGAACCAATCAGGTGTTGAAAGATGCAGGTTTTTATTTGAAGGATGGAGAAGTACATGCGCTGATGGGAGAAAATGGCGCAGGAAAATCAACATTGATGAAAATTCTGACAGGGGTTTATACAAAAGATAGCGGTACGGTTTATGTTGATGGTGAGGAAGTATCGTATAAAACTCCTCAGGAAGCGGAAAAAGCAGGAATCGTATTTATCTATCAGGAGTTAAATGTTCTTTTTGATCTCACAGTTGTGGAAAATTTGTTTATGGGGAAAGAGATTACAAAGAAGTTTGGTGTCTGTGATATGAAGGCTATGAGGAAGAAAGCACATGAGGTAATGGAAAAGGTCGGTGTGAATATTCCGGTGGATGCAGTGATGTCAGAGCTTTCTGTTGGGCAACAGCAGATGGTTGAAATCTGTAAAGCACTTATGGTAGATGCAAAAGTCATTATTATGGATGAGCCGACTGCAGCATTGACTGAGAGCGAGACAGAAGGTCTTTTCAAGGTAATAAATTCACTGAGGAAAAAAGGTGTTTCTATTGTGTATATTTCTCACAGAATGGAAGAAATTTTCCAGCTTTGTGACAGGATTACAATCTTAAGAGATGGTGAGTACATTGGCACGAAAGAGATTAAAGACATTACTATGGATGACGTTGTCCAAATGATGATTGGACGTGAAATTGGAGAACGTTTTCCGAAGAGAGATGTAAAAATCGGTGAAGAAGTAATTAAGGTAGAAGGTCTTACCAGTGGAAAAGTGTTCCATGATGTTAATTTTTCTGTTAGAGCCGGAGAAGTACTTGGTGTAGCAGGACTTATGGGAGCCGGAAGAACGGAAATTATGCAGGCTCTGTTTGGAAACTTGAAGAAAGACAGTGGTAAGATATATATAGAAGGCAAGGAAGTGACCATCAAAAATCCTCGTCAGGCGATTGCAGCAGGCATTGGTTTTATCACGGAGGATAGAAAGACGGAAGGTCTCCTTCTTGAAAAGAGCATTGCAGAAAATATAGAAATTGCCAATTTAAATAAAGTATCCAACCATCAAGTGCTCGACAAAAATAAGCAGGATACTCTTGTAAAAAAGGGAATCGATGAATTCAAAGTAAAATGTTTTGGTCCTTGGCACGAATGTAATAATTTATCAGGTGGTAACCAGCAGAAAGTTGTTCTGGCAAAATGGGTGTACACGGATCCGAAGATTTTGATTTTGGACGAGCCAACACGAGGTGTGGATATCGGTGCAAAAAAAGAAATTTATAATATCATCAATGAACTGGCGGCGAAAGGAGTTGCTGTTATCATGGTTTCTTCGGAACTTCCTGAAGTGCTGGGAATGAGCGATCGAATTATGGTAGTTCGTGAAGGAGAAGTAAGAGGAATACTTGATGGTAAAGATGCAGATCAGGCAAAGATCATGACATTAGCGACAGGAGGTAGTTTGTAATGAACAAGAGCAAGAAAAATATAGGAGCGCTCATTGGGGAATATGGCGCATTTTTAGCTTTATTACTGTTAGTAATTGTAATCAGTATTGTCAGTCCTGAATTCAGAACGGCAAGCAACTTTTTGAATTTGTTACGTCAGGCATCCTTTAATGGATTAATTGCATTTGGTATGACCTGTGTAATTTTATCTGATGGTATTGACCTTTCTGTAGGTTCGACCTTCGCACTTAGTGCAATCATCTGCGCTGAACTGCTTGTAAATGGTGTGCCGGCCGGAGTAGCTATGCTTATTTCGTTGTTGGTAGGAACTCTTCTCGGAGTAGTCAGTGGTGTTCTTGTAACCAAAGGACGTCTTCAGCCGTTTATTGCAACACTTATTACAATGACAGCATATCGTGGTCTTTCTATGATTATTACAGACGGAAAACCAATTTCAAGATTGGTTGCAAGTATTGAGACAGAAGCAGGACAGTTTTTATTTAAAGCTGTAGGAAAAGGAAAGCTTGAATTTGGACCGATAGAAAATCCATGGTTTTCTATTCCAATACCAGTTATCATTCTTTTGATTGCTCTTGCAATTTTCTGGTTCGTATTACATAAAACAACTTTCGGAAGAAAGATTTATGCAACAGGAAGTAATGCAAAATGTGCAAATCTGGTAGGTGTAAACACGAGTAAGACAAAAATTGCTGTGTATGCAATTTCTGGATTTATGGCAGCTCTTGCAGGACTTATCATGATTTCCCGTCTTGATTCTGCGCAGCCTACACTCGGTGACGGTTTTGAACTTGATGCTATTGCAGCAGTTGCCCTTGGTGGAACAAGTATGAGTGGTGGACGTGGTAAAATTATTGGTACATTTGCCGGCGTTCTCATTATTGCAGTATTGAATAATGGTTTGAATATCTTGGGAGTAGGTTCTTATTACCAGGAAGTAATCAAAGCAATCGTTATTCTTGTAGCAGTATTATCAGACCGTAAGAGATAATAAGGGAGGAAGCAGACATGAAAGTGATGAAGAAAGTATTATCTTTGGCTATATGTTTTTTAATGATGTTTATGCTTGCGGGCTGCAGAATTACAATTGACGGTGAAGGAAATGCCGTTCAGTCAGCTGTAAGTGCAAGTGAAACTATTGGATTATCAGTATCAACACAAAATAACCCATTTTTTGTATCACTTGTGGAAGGTGCAAAGGCTCAGGCTGCAAAGGTAGGTCTTGATATTACCGTAGTTGATGCAGGTGATGATGCAACCAAGCAGGTAAGTGATATTGAAGATTTAGTATCGAAAAACGTAAGCGTTCTTATTGTAAATCCGGTAGATTCTGATGCTGTGACAGGTGCAGTACAGGCGGCAAAAAATAAAGGCGTGAAAGTAATTTCTGTAGACCGTGCGGTAAATGGGGTGGAAATCGATTGTCAGATTGCATCCGACAACGTACTGGGTGCGGAACTTGCAACACAGTATATTGTAGATATGGTAGGTGAAGGTGCAAAGGTAGCAGAACTTCAGGGAACAAGCGGAGCTTCAGCAGCAATCGATCGTGGAACAGGATTTCACAATATTGCAGACACAAAACTTAATGTAGTTGCAAGTCAGGTAGCAAACTTTGATCGTACAGAAGGTATGTCTGTTATGGAAAATATCCTTCAGGCAAATGGTGATATTAAAGCTGTATTTGCAGCAAATGATGAAATGGCATTGGGAGCAGTAGAAGCGATTTCCGGTGCAGGAAAAGACATTGTAGTAGTAGGATTTGATGCAACAGACGATGCCATTGCAGCTATCAGAGAAGGAAGAATGGATGCAACGATTGCACAGCAGCCAGAGCTTATTGGTTCTACAGCAGTAGATAATGCATTGAAACTAATCAATGGTGAATCCATCCCAGCATCTATTCCGGTAGAAGTAACTCTTGTAAGTCCGGAAAATGTAGACACATTTGGACAGAAGGAAGCAGTAGAAATCATCGGAAACGGAAGTATTGGATTATCAGTATCAACACAGAACAATCCATTCTTTGTGACACTTGTGGAAGGTGCAAAAAAGGCAGCAGATGCGGTCGGTGTTTCTCTCACAGTAGTTGATGCAGGTGATGATGTAACGAAACAGGTAAGTGACATTGAAGATTTAATTTCAAAAGATATTAGCGTTCTTGTTGTAAATCCGGTAGACTCTGATGCGGTAACAGGTGCAGTACAGGCGGCAAAAGATAAAGGTGTACGCGTAATTTCTGTAGATCGTGCAGTAAACGGTGTGGAAATTGATTGTCAGATTGCATCTGACAACGTACTTGGTGCGGAACTTGCAACACAGTACATTGTAGATATGGTAGGTGAAGGCGCAAAAGTAGCAGAACTTCAGGGAACGAGCGGAGCATCTGCAGCCATTGACCGTGGAACAGGATTCCATAATATTGCAGACGCTAAACTTGATGTAGTTGCAAGTCAGGTGGCAAACTTTGACCGTACAGAAGGTATGTCTGTTATGGAAAATATCTTTCAGGCAAATGGTGATATCAAGGCGGTATTTGCGGCAAACGATGAAATGGCACTTGGTGCAGTAGAAGCTGTTTCAGGAGCAGGCAAAAATGTGGTAATCGTAGGATTTGATGCGACGGATGATGCAATTGCGGCAATTAAAGAAGGTAGAATGGCAGCAACCATTGCGCAGCAGCCGGATCTTATCGGTTCTACAGCTATTGAAAATGCAATGAAGCTTATTTCAGGAGAAGGAATCCCTACATCCATTCCGGTTGAAGTAACCTTGATTACAAAAGAAAATGCAAACTAAGCATTGTGATATGGAGGTTAATAACATGAAAGTATTAAATATCGGTTCCATGAATTTGGATCATGTATATAATGTAGATCATATCGTGCAGCCGGGTGAAACTCAGGCGACGGACGGAATGAACATTTTCCTCGGCGGAAAAGGAATGAATCAGTCCATAGCACTTGCCAAGGCAGGAGCAGATGTGTATCATGGCGGAATGATTGGGGAGGATGGACAGCTTTTCCTTGATGCATGCAAGGAGTATGGTGTAAACTCTGATTATATCCGACAGATTGAAGGGAAAACAGGTCATGCGATTATCCAGATAGATAAAAGTGCACAAAACTGTATTCTTCTCTATGGTGGAACCAATGAGTGTCTGACAGAAGAATATGTGGATGAAGTGCTGGAAGGATTTGAAGCAGGCGACATGCTTTTGTTGCAGAACGAAGTAAACAGGCTTTCTTACATTGTGGATAAAGCATATGAAAAGGGAATGCAGATTGCGCTGAATCCGTCTCCGTTCAATGACAGGCTCAAAGAAGTTGATATGAGCAAGATTAGCCTTTTTCTCATGAATGAAGTAGAAGGAGGACAGATTACTGGACTTACTGAGCCAGAGGATATTATTGCAAAAGTTGTGGAGTTATATCCAAATGCAAAAATTGTGCTGACTCTTGGAAAAGATGGAGCTATTTATGCGGAAGGCGACCTTCGCATCCACCAGCCTATATTCCAAGTGGAGGCTGTGGATACCACAGCAGCAGGAGATACTTTTACCGGATATTTTCTTGCAGGTCTCATTGAAGGCATGAAAATTGCAGAGATCCTAAAAATGAGTGCAAAAGCTTCTTCTATTGCAGTCACTAGAAAGGGTGCCGTTCCGTCTATTCCTTATCGTAACGAAGTTATGGAAGCAATGAAATAGACTTAGGAAATATATATTAAAAAAACTGCTGGACAAAATCTGTGAGATACATGTTCGGCAGTTTTTTGATTGTGCAATTGCTTGTTGAAAGTAAAAAACACATTTAAGAATTGACGAAGGTCATGTATTTGCAGTACAACTATAATGTAAAGCTTTTAAAGGGGAGAAAATATAGCTATGCGTATTGCAGTATGTGACGATGAAGAAAAATACAGAGTACATGTAAAAACAGAATTAGAGAAAATAGTTAATAGCATTGATGTAGTAATTGATTCCTTTGCACAGGGGGAGGACTTGCTTAAAAAAATAGAAAATAAACCTTATGACATCATATTCTTAGATATTGAAATGCCGACAATGGATGGAATTACTATTGCTAAAAAGATTCGAGAACAAAGTGAGAATATGGAACTTGTTTTTTTAACCAATCATGTAGAGTATGCGTTAGAAGGGTATGAAGTAAATGCATTGCGTTATCTGACGAAGCCTGTGAACCCTGTAAAATTGCAAGAGGTTATATCCTATATGATAAAGCGTGAAAAAAATCGAAAGATTATATGGGTAAAAAATAAAGACTGCGAAGAAAAAATACTAGTAACAGATATTATTTTCATGGAAGCGCAGAATCAAAAGGTAGAAATACATACCAAAGATAAAGTTTATGTGCATCGTTACAATATGGGTGATTATGAAAAAGAACTAGAGACAGATGGATTTTTCCGTATTCATCGAGGATATCTAGTAGCTCTAGGAAGTATAGAGTCTTTTGGTCATCATGAGGTACGGATGGAGGATGGTACGGTACTTCCTGTTAGTAAGACAAAAGAAAAGAAGCTAAAAGATGCGCTCTTTCAATATGTGAAGGAGGTTGCTATTTAGTGAGTAATTCAATAGGGTTGATTAATATAATCTCTTCTGTGTTATTAGACTATTATTCCATTGCCATGATAGCGCTATTCATGCATTGCTTTTGTGATGAAGAAATTTTGTGGAATCAAAAGAAATCGCGATGGACAGTTGGTTATGTTATATGTAACGAATTGGTAGAACTGTTTGTCGGAAATAGTTCGCTATGGATCGAACTTGTTGTAGTAGCAGTTATCATATTGTTTGGGTGCAAAGGTAAGTATATCAAACGTTTTCTTCTTTGCGCATATGTATATTTTGTTATTTGCTTTATGTATGCAGGTATCATGTTAATGGGAATAGCTTATTTCTTTCCAAATATGAGAACGGTTAGTAACGATGATGAAAGATGGTATTTGATTACGTTATTATTAGCGGCATTTTTGGCTTTTTGCTATTATCGTATAAAGTCTATGTATCTGAAAAAGGAAGTACATATCCGATTTAGGAAAAAAGAATATGTTTTTCTGGGAGCATATTCTATCTTTATTATGTTGATGTATGCGTTGTTAAGTATTGCACAGGAAGATACAGAGTTAGGACAGGGAATCTATAGTTTTCTCGTTATTATTCTTATAGTTTTCTGCGTTATCATGCCACTTTATATGATACGCGGACAGGTGAGTAATTACTATCAAGGAGTGAAGGAATATCAGGAGTTGTTTTTACAAGAGCAATTGAAATTGTTGGAACAGCATAAGGCAGCAGAAGAAGAAACCAAGCGTGCCAGACATGATATGAAAAATAATTTGGCGTGTATTGTAATGCTGTTGCAAAGTGAAAAAGTACAGGAAGCAACAGCATATGCTGAAAACTTGTTACAGGAAATACAAGCATTATCGCCCAAGGTTATTACTGGAGATGAGATGTTGAATTGTATTTTCTCTGCTAAGCTTGAATGGATGCAGAAAGAGGGAATACAGTTTGAAATTGATGGAGTACTAGATCGAGGACTGAATTGGAAACCGATGGATATCTGCAAAGTATTTGCCAATGCCATTGATAATGCGATTGAAGCTTGTATCAAAATAGAAAAAAGAGAGCATAGAAAAATCAAGGTTACATTAAAGAGAACAAAGCAATTTTACTCGATAGAAATGACCAATTCCGTTGTAGATGAGAAACTTTGTGAACCGATTTTGAATCAGAATAGACAAAGTCAATATACAACCAAAGCAGAGAAAAAGTATCATGGCTTGGGATTAGCATCTATGAGAAGTACCGTAGAAAAATATGGTGGCATGATGAAAATGTCATGTGAAAATGGGATGTTTTTATTACATATAGTAGTGTAAAAATCTATTTACGACAAAAAAGAATGGTTTAACGACAAAAAATACCATTCTTTTTTTCTTGCGCTATACTATTCTTATTGGGAAACAGTAACACAATAATTTATAACGTGAGGTGGAGAAATATATGTTAGAGGATGAAAAGATAAGAAAAGAAACAACGGATGCAATCACATTTACTGTGATTACAAAAGAAGAGGCTAAAGCATGTCGTCATAGATTGGAAAGAAGATGGTATAGACGATTGATTGAGCTAAATTTGCTACTGACGGTAGGAGTGCTTGCTGTGGTGTTGACAAGTCTGTCAGATTATAAAGAATTGGCAATCAGGGCATGGGCGCAATTCGAGGAAGAAGTACAGGAAACAATGCAAGATTATAATGATGAAGAAACAGTAGAGGAAATAGAAAAGGAACATAAAGAAGAGAGTGAAAAATTAACAGAAGAAGATATGCCATTCGAATTAGAAATGTTATTATACGGTGTAATTCTTGTCGTATTCGGCTATTTGGGATTATATTACATATATGCATTTGCAAGGTCTAGAAGTTTACGTATTACAGAAAAGAATTTCCCAGAAGTATATGAATTGATTGAATTGTATGCAAAAAAATTACAGATGAAAGAAACACCAAAGGCATATATTATGCAGAGCAACGGAGTATTAAATGCATTTTCAGCATTTATCTTTCGCAAGCAATATATTGAAATCAATACAGAAATATTTGAAGTAGCATATCGTGAACATCATGATATGGATGCATTAGGATTTATTATTGCACATGAAATGGCGCATATTTATTATGGACATGCGACATTGCATTATAATATTCCAATTTGGTTTGTAAAGGGCGTTCCTATTATTGGAGCAACGGCATCTAGGGCAAGAGAGTATAGTGTTGACAGATTAGCACAACGTATTTCGGGTAATGATGGTGTATCAGCAATGTTTATGCTTATGGTAGACAGGCATTTATATAAAATGGTGGACCGTGAAGACTATTTGCAGCAGGCAAAAGAGCAGAAAGGCTTTTTTATTTGGTGGGTAAATTTACTTGCAGATCACCCCATTCTGTGTAAGAGAATACAAGCTCTTGCACAGATGGATGGAAGCGGAAAGCTATATTAAAAAAATTACTTAACTCTCCCCTTAAGGGGAGAATATAAAATTCTCCTTGAAGAAGAACAAGGAGGATTTTTAGATGGTAAGCGCGAAGTAATAAGGTATAAATTTAGCCTCCAATCGGAGGCTTTATCTTTTGTCGTGAACTCAAGCGTTTTGCTCTGAGTTGTTTTGACATGCTTTTTTTACTTCATCATTCCATGGCGATAGTTTTTCTAATTCTTCGTCTGTCATTTCCTTATCAGGACGTGCATCCAAAATATATTCCAGATACTTTAATGGATTGATTCCATTTGCTTTTGCCATTTCGATTAATGAATATACAATCATACTTGCATTGGCACCTACTGTTGTATCACTGAATAACCAGTTCTTTCGCCCACAGGTTACCGGTCGAATGGAATTTTCACTGATGTTATTGCTTAAACTGCAACGGGCATCTTCCAGATAGGTCATCATATAAGGCCGTTGGTTCTGGCAGTATGTGACAGCCCTGTCAAGCCTGGAGCCTTTTACGGTACTCTGTCTGTCAAGCCACTTCAAAAAAGCCTCAATGACAGGTTTCTGATCTTTGAGACGACGATTTTCCAGTTGTTTTTTTGACAGCACTTCTGTCGATACTGCCTTTCATAATCAAAAAGCTTGTTTATATACAGATATCCCTGGACAGCTGGTTCTGTATAATCATTTTCCTTTCCTTTTGGAATGGCTTCATAAAGATATCTTCTTATGTGGGCATAACAGCAACAGCGTCGGATATCTTTTAATTTATTATATCCACCATAGCCATCAGCCACCAAATAAAATCCTTTTTCAGCCCCTTTCAGAAACTCAACTGCAGTATCTCGACTTCTTGTAGCAGCATAGTGATAGAGTATGATTGAATTCCCACCATCCTCACCAGTTCGAAACAGCCAGATGTAGGACTTTGTCTGTGCTTTTCGGCCTTCTTCCTTTAGTACCTGAATCGGTGTTTCATCTGCACATAAAAATCTTCGGCTTAAAAGAAGTCGATGGAAGTAATTATACAATGGTGAAAAATACTTTTCTGAAACATAAATAGTCCAGTGAGCCATGGTACCTCTGTTGATTTTTATTCCAAACAGATTTTCAAAATCCTTCTCCTGTCTGTAGAAGGGCATGGCATTTACAAACTTGGCATACATTACATGTGCTGCCAGGCCTGACGAAACATAACTGTGTGGTATAAGCGCCGGCTTTCCTTCATCTTTTATAAACTGCGGCTCAAGAGAGTCTTTACAGGCAGGACATTCATATGTGGTTCCAATATATTCAACACGTTCCAGTTTTGCAGGATGATAAATCAACTCTGTTCTTACGATTTCTGTTCCGATTGCAGTCATCTGTGTCCCACATAACGGACATTCTTTTTCTTCCTCAGATAAGGTGTCCACCTTTACCTGTCTGACTGGCAGATTTGCAAACATTACCTCATGCGTAGCCTTTGCTTTACGTTCTCTTTTATGTTCTGCTACCTTTATAATTTCAGGTTCTATTTCTACCGGAGTTCGGTCATCTTCCAAATCCTCTGTTAATAAATTCATCTGTCCCGGAATCAGTACTTTTTTTCTAATAGATTTTTTTGTTTCCAATTGCTTTGGGTTGTTCAATATCCAATCCGGATAAAAGCCAGTCTAACTGCTTCCATGTCAGTGGTTTTACCTCAGAACTGTTACGCGGCCATTTATATTTTCCCTCTACGCTGAGAAGCTTATAAATCAGTACAAAACCATCTGGCTCTTTCATTAAAATTTTTATTCTGTCACATCTTTTACCGCAGAATAAATATATGGTATGACTTTCTACTTCCGTTTCCAGCTTTTCCTTTATAACAGAACATAATCCCAGAACACTTTTCCTCATATCAGTATACCCGCAAACGATATAGATAGCTCCGGCACCGGAAATATCACCTATCATGGAGTACACCTCATAGACCTGATTACCTGAGAGAGCAAAATCATGTCTGTTCCTGCCGGGATTTCTAAAGAACAGTCACTAAATCTTATGGTAAGTATTTTTGAATCGGGATTTTTTTTATCTTTGGGAAAAACAGAACAATCACATATTTCAGTAGCATCGTTGATGACATCGACTTTGACTACTTCCTGTACGGTATTTGTTGGAATAGTGGTTTTATTTCTTTTTGGCAAATCAACCTGGTAGCCTGATT
>JAFSCH010000044.1 GCA_017436865.1 Lachnospiraceae bacterium | reverse complement strand
TTGACAGTGACCTTGATATGATAACAGAAGGTACAGGATAAAACAATCTGACGTAACATTCATCAGAATGAATTATGCTGTACCTTCTTTTTATTTGAAGAATTTTCGGGTAATTGGAACCAGGTAAAGTTACGAATTACACTGTTGGAAAAGATTCAAAATGATGAAGATAGCTTTAGTGAACGAGTAAGTGGAATGATAAATCAGATATCACCTAAAATATAGTATGCATATACCAATCGTCAATATTCAGAGAATGAATAATGTGCGGTTGGTATTTTTTTTGCCCAAAAACAGAGAAGTAATAAGTGTAACTATTGTTTTATGTTGATGAAAACAGGAGGTAACGTGACAAAATCATATTCAAGAGGATGGGAAATTTATTATGACGGTAAGGATTGGAGATATTCTGATAATCACAAGATAGTAGATGATTCAAGACCATGTAAAAGATGTGGATGTATGCCGACAAAAGAAGGCTATGATGCTTGTTTAGGACATATTGATGGTGCTAAATCGGCTTGTTGTGGGCATGGTGTAGAAGAAGCGTTTGTGATGAGATAAGGCAGAATTGTTTTACAGATGGAGAAGTGAATATTGGAAACATTGTTATTGTGGAATTTTAAAAGAAGTGGAGTGATTTTTATAAACAAGAAGTTAATTAATGAATTAAGAAATGGTGTCAGAATTATGAGTATTGAAGCAAGATATTTATATTCTGCTAATAAGATGGAAGATGAGAATGGTAATGTTACACCGATTGAATCTGGTGTTGGTTATGATACATCAAGGTATTGGGAGGACGATAGCGATAAAGTAAAAATTCCTGATAAATTATATGGTGTAAAAATTCCATATTCGTTGTGTTTAGAGAAAATGTATGAGTTGGACGCAACAGAATTTAAGTCAGATTTTTATGACATTTGGTATTCAGATATGGTAATCAATGTGTCATTCAAGGGTTCTGCTAAGAAAGAAAAGGTGTTGAAATCTGGCAAGCAACCAAAGGATAAGATTATTGTAAAGCAATATGGTAAAGGGAAAAATGAGTTTGGTTCATTGAAGAAAGTAAAGAGACTGGATGTAGAACTGAAAAGAGATGCATTGAGAAAATATATGTATAAGCATGGATTCTTCTTAAATGGCGAAAAGTATGTTTATTTCATGCGTTCTACAAGTAAGTCTCGTGGTGGGAATATGCTTTTTATAAAGCAGAAATATTTTTATGATTTGCTGATGCAATGGGCAAGATTAGGTATTGTATTTGCAGAAGAGGAGACGATTGATATAGCTGGTATTAAGTCATATGAATCGTTGGTACTTAGTGGTATTTGCGGAAAGATACAGATACAGCCAGAAGAGATTTTACTTATTAATGATTATGAATCAGTATTTACGAAAAAGGCAAGTGTAACCAAAACAAATGAAAAAGGTAGATTAGAAGTTGTTGATGAAGACCATAAATACAGTAATGCTATTTGGGATGGGCAAAGTCTTATGGATTCTTCTAAATACAAGGAATTTGTTGAATTTGATGATGTATTAGAAGCACATTCATTATGTGATAAAGCATTTGTATTATTGCGCAACTTATGGTTTAAATCGGCAGCCTTTAATTTCGATATCCAAAAATATTTTGAAGATAATAATGTGACACTAAAAGATTTGAAGAAACATGGTTGGACGATTGCGACAGATATTAAGCAGATTAAATTGATTACTACGCCAAACAGTTTGAAGATATTAAAAATTAAGCAGTTTATAGAGAATAAATATGAAAAGGATAAGAACGGACAGCTTAGAAGTATGTTTGAATATTGGTTGAATTATATTCGTAATAATTCATATTTTGGAATAGTAAAATCAGAACATGGTATGTCAGACCATGCAAGAAGATGTAATGCACAGATTCTTATGGCTTTGCCTTTATCGAGAACAGATATAAGAACACTGCTAAATGAGGGTGAATTCCCTTATATGCACGCTATGAGAAATGATGAAGATATGTTTTTAATGCATATTGGAAGTAAAAAGAGTAGCAGTAATACCATGATATCTGAATTATCAGCATTTGTTCCTGAATTTACAAGGACGGATATGTTTACTTCATTCAAGAATAATACTTTGAATGACTATAAGAATAATTGGAGAAAGGAAGGCATTAAGATTCCTAATTCTGATTTCTGTGTATGCGTAAGTAATCCGTTAGAAATGATTCAATATGCTTGTGGTGTTGCTCCTTCTAGGTGGAAAAAATTACATGCAGATAGAGAAGTTTACTGTAAATATTATGATGAAGGACAGGAACTTATCGCCGCAAGGAATCCTTGTGTAAGCAGTGGAAATATTATATGTGTGAAAAATAAATATCATGAGCTGTTAGATTATATGAAGTTATCGGATAACATTATTGTGGTAAACAGCATTAAGAGTGACATTATGGAGCGTGCATCGGGCATGGACTACGACTCGGATGCCTTATGGGTATCATCAAATGAGTTGTTGGTAGATAAGGCGAAGTATTGTGAAGAGCATTTTTTAACACCAGTAAATATGATATCCAGAGAAGATTGTAATAAGCATGATGTTATTGAGGACTTAGCGGAGACGGATAGTCAGATTGCAAGAGGACGAGTTGGAGATATTGTAAATGTTGGAGAAATTCTTTTAGCGTATTACTGGCACATTTTCTTTGATACTACACCACCTAAGAGTAAAGCTGATATGAAAAATAAGGAAAAGGCATTAAAGAGAATTTATGACAAAATATCTATGTTAAGCAGTGCTTCAGGCGCAGAGATTGATAGTGCAAAGAGAAAATATAAGATGGAAACTGCTATGGAATTATCGGATTTGAGACAGTTAGGTATTGGTGATAATGAAGATAAGTTTTTAGCTGAGTATATGGAGTATGGCAAAATAACAGGAGCTAGAAAGAAAACCATTACAGAGCATGAATTAGAGCAGAATCCTGATATATTAGAAGCATTTAATTGTATTCAAGGATATGAGGAGAAGAGGAAGACGCAAGAATTGTCAGAAGAAGAAAAAGAAGATTTGAAAAATAATCGTAAGACAGTAAGTGATTTTCTAATTCATAAGCACAAGAAAGATGATTCTAAGGCGATTAAAAAACTTAGAAAGCCGTTATATTTTAAGTTTGCTTTTCCAAATAGTGTTGAAAATTCTTTATATTTTGAGAATGGTATGAATTGTCCTATGGATAATCTATGTACAATTGTTGATAGTAAGGAAACACCAACAAAAGATATTCATGAGAAACATGTTAACATTATGGATTTGATGAATCGGTATGAGACAAGAGGAAATGATAAGCATCGAGAGCAAGTAAAGAAAATTGCAGAAGAATATACCACGTTTTGTAAGCGGAGAAAGTTTCTGTTTTCCAATAATTCAGAAGATGAAGATATTAAAGGACTGACAAGACAAGAATGCTTTGAACGTTATGTGAAAGATGTAAAAGAGATTAATCTGACTCCTTCTACGATTGTTGATATTTTTAATGCTTGTTATGGTAGCAATCAAGCCAAGGCTCACAATGATGAACTATCAAAGATACGAAAGAATCTTCTTGATTTGATATATGCTGCTCATAGGGATAAAGTATTAGAATGTTTTAATGGGAGAGTAGTTTTTGGACAACGTTATTTGAGAATTCAGTTCTTGAGAAATGTAAACAATGTACAAAAATAATGGTGAAATTCGTAGAAATATTTGTAAAAAGTTCACAAAGCATTGTGAATAGTGGGATTGAGGGGATGTTATAAATATGCCTATATGATAGGTTATAAATTTGCTTATAAAGATTATTTTCAGAGGAGGGTTTATGTATCAAGAAGAATTGAGAAATAAACTGTCTGTGACAATATCTAGTGGGCTGTCTGCGGCTGCAATTTCAAAGGCAACAGATATTACATCCATTGATTTGAGTAGATTCAAGAATGGTCAGATATGCCTAATAGAACCAGTTGCAGATAGACTACAAGCATACTTAGATAAGGTGGTAATACCACGGTAATAACTGCTTTTGGGCAGTTTATTATAAAAAGATGTCTCTTTTCCTTATTGGGATTAGTTTTTGCTGGCGCAGAGGTCATAGTCTGTGCCAGTATTTTGTGTATAGTGCACACAATAACAATGTAAAATCCTATGTATCTCCACACTACAATAGGTCATTCAGTAGTAGGCTTTAGGCTTGCTACTGGATGTTAGTATGAAAATAATGTGGTATTCTGTCGAATGGTGGTGTATAATGAGTTGGCTTAAAAAGTAATTGTATACAATTCAATATTGATAAAATGTGTAAAAAAATGTTAAGATTTTTGTGTGATTTGCCAATGTCATTTTGAGAATAATTGTGTATAATATAAGTAAGAAAACAAGTTGTTTTCCATTTTTGAGACGTGGTTCAGGAGCGTCTGGCTAAAAATAACCTGACAATATTGCGAGGGGTTTCTCGATGTCACCTGGCTCAATATAAAATCGAAAAATTAGTTTATTGATAGGAAGCAGGAATGCTTCCTATTTTACTAGGAGAGAAAATGGCAGATATACATTATTGTTATATTACAGAACAATATTATAAAGACCATCCAGATTTGGAGAAAATACTTGATGTTGATGACTCTACAAAATATAATGTTAGAACTCATCTCTGTTTGAATGTGAAATATTGTAATAATAATATTTTAATTCCGTTAAGGAAGAATCTTGGAGACGAAGTGAGGAGTTTTGGCAGAATAGGACACTCTGTTCCTAGTGCAAATAAACCAAGAGCAGGACTTGATTACAGATATATAATGATTATAAATGATATGAGTTATTTGAGGTTTGATAGACCTAGAATAACTAATCGACAGACTGCTATTATACAACACGATTACAGTATAATAGAACGTGAAGCTATTGAATATATCCAATCTTATATTCGTGTTGCAAATAAAGGAAGAGTTGAAAGAACTGCCAGATTTAGAGAATCAAGTTTGATAAATTTTCATAAAGAATTAGAGATAAAAGACGCTACCAAATAGGTAATGTCTTTTTTTATTATGACAAAAGTATTATATGACAAGAAGGGAGGAAGTAACGTTGACACAGGATGAAGTTAGAGAATTATTCATACAGCGCATTGAAAGCGGTGTGAAGCAGACATACATTGCAAGGAATATTGGAGTGCCAAAGCAAGTGCTTAGTGCATTCAAACTGAATAAGAAAAATCTGTACCCTGAATCTTTAGCAAAGTTAGAGGCGTTTCTTACAAATACCAATCATTAGTTCATTATCGAATCGATTATTTTCACAAAAATTTTATATGATTATTATTTTACAAATTACATACGAAAGCGAGGAATTATATGGTAGAAAACGAAAAATTATATACAGAAAACGATATTATGAAAATACTTATGCATATGACACCAGAAAATAGAATTGCCTTATTGTCAATGGGATTTGAAACGCTAATTAACATAGCGAATAATTCTGAATCTGCTCAATGTGCATTAGATAATTGTGATAAGTATATTACGATGTGGCAGAGAGCTAAAGAAGCTATTACAGAATTTATGGAAAAGCAACAGGAACAGACAACAGAAAATGTCATTGAAGATATGGTTAGAATCTATAAGGACTTGTCAAGAGAAGAGCGTTTAGAGTTTAGCAAGAAATTACAAGATGAAGAGAATATCCTAAATTCATTAGATATGCTGAAATATAGTTGGGGTAAGCTGGTAAACAAATTCATATTGTTAGAGTAGAGGTATTGTATGGCGAAGAAAAACTCATATGATGAAGTAGACGAATTATTGAACGACATCAAATCGGATATACAAGATACCTTGCTTGATGAGGTCTTGGATGAAGTCAAAAGGATAGAGATAGAACATGTCAGAGATGATGTATTTGGTGTGTACAAGCCGAGTATCTATGAGCGTAGAAGTTCTGGAAGTGGCGGTATTGATGACCCTGATAACATCGTAGGTGAAATTTATGATATGCGATTGGAAGTGGACAATATTACACGCTTTAATGACGGATATGGTACTTATAATCATGGTAGAGGTCTTGCAGATTTGATTAATGATGGAAGTACAACACAAGGCTATTTTTATGATTATCCAGGCGAGTTCAATAATGCCCGTCCTTTTATAGACAACACGATTGATGAGATTGAGCGAACAGATGATGTAGAAAATGCTCTTGCAAAGGGATTGAAAAGAAGGAAATACGATATTAGTTAGGGAATGTCTAAGGATGTTCTTTTTTTGATGGGAGGTTATAAATGGCGAAAAAAATAAATATTATTGCAAATCTGATTGATTGGCAATTTAAGAAGCAATTAAAAGATTTGCAGAATGGCAAATACAATGTAAACGTAAATGTTAATGGTACGGGGCTGAAGAATGCTAATGCTCAGATGAGACAGTTAGGCAGTTCCACACAGAATACAAATACAGTATTTGGAAAGTTAAGAAATACGATTTCTAATACGTTCTCTAGTGGCAAATTGGCAATGACAAGCTATTTGGTAGTTTTGAATGAAATCAATAAGGCTGCAAGGGAAGCAAAAGATACGATTCTTGAAATGGACAAGGCAGTAACCGATTTATCTGTTGCTATGAATGGTACTAGAGAAGAAGCAAGCGAGTATGTAAAGGTATTGAATAAGCAAGCAATTGATTTGAAGACTACCACAAAATCCGTTACAGATGCTTCGGATGCATGGCTCAGACAGGGCAAGAGTATTAAGGAGACGGAAACGCTTATCCGTGATTCACTTGTATTATCTAAGGTAGGTAAAATCGAGTCTGCTGATGCTACGGATTACCTCACAAGTGCCTTAAATGGATATAAATTGGAAGCGGAAGAGGCTATATCGGTTATTGATAAGCTTACAGCGGTTGACGCAGAATCAGCATCGGAGGCAGGAGGACTTGCATTATCCATGTCCAGAACTGCATCTGCTGCCAATATGGCAGGAGTCAGTATGGATAAGCTCATAGGCTGGCTTTCAGTTGTGAAAGAGGTCACAAGAGATTCTGATGAAGCGGTGGGAAATATGGCTAAGACCATGCTTTCACGTATGAATCAAGTGAAAGCTGGTAAGTTCATAGATGCTGAGACAGGGGAAAATCTCAATGACATGGAGAAAACTCTTTCTAAGGTAGGCATCGCAATGAGAAATATGCAAGGTCAGTTTATCAGCAGTGAGATTGTGCTTGATGAGTTAGGAAAGAAGTTCAATGAATTTGATTCTGTGACTCAGAGAGCTATTGCGACTCAGCTAGGCGGCACATATCAGTATGAGAAGGTAATCGCATTACTTTCCAATTATGGAGATGTATTAAAGTATGCAGAGATTTCGGCAAATTCTGCCGGAAGTGCTATGCAAAAATTCAATGAGTCCTATATGGGCAGTCTTGAAGCGGCACAAGCACAATTACAAGCATCATTTGATGCATTAGTTATCGGAACGGATTTTGATGAAGCATATGCACATATTTTAGAAGCAACAAAGGGTATAGTAGATTTTGTAAATGAAGTGAATTTGCTCAAAGGTGTTGCTAGTGGATTAGCAGTAACAGGACTTGTCAAGGCTTTTGCAGTTTTTAAGACTGGTGCAAGAGAAGCCTATATATCTTTAAATCAGTATCAACAGGCACTAACACTTGTAAATAAGACTCACATATCAACGAATGATTTTACAAGATTATTAATGCTTACGAAGAACCTTTCTGCGAGCCAGACTAGGCTTGTAATCACTAGTAAAAATCTTACATTAACCCAAAAGAAACAAATTCTAATGAATCAAGGTCTTTCGGCAAGTGAAGCAAAATTACATTTGCAGAATTTAAAGCTAACTACATCCTATACAGGTTTAAAGGGCAGTATGGTGTCAGTAACAAATGCGTGTAAAGGTCTGTTCAATACAATCAAAGCCAACCCCCTTATGCTAATTATGACTCTGGTATCAGGTGCAACTATGGCATGGGAATCATATAAGCAGAGTGTAGAAGAAGCAAATGAGAGGGCAATAACATCTGCTGAAACCGCAGGAGAGTTAGTAAGTGAGTTATCAGAACTGACGGGCAAATATCTTGAATTATCAAAGGCTGTAGAAACGGATGCTTCAGCAAAAGAAGATTTACTTTCTACGCAAGAGACATTGCTGAAAAAGTTAGAGTTAGAGGGTGAAACGGTTGATACGTTGATATCCAAATATGGAAGTCTTTCTGAGGCTATCAGACAGACCAGCATTGATACGCTAAGAGATGCACAGATTGATTTATTGGCAGGAATCGAAACAGCAAAAACAGAGTTAGAAGAAGTCGGTAAAGCATATGAGAGTTGGCATAGTATAACAAGTAGAAATATATTGTCATCCTCTGGAAAAGACGCAGGACGAGCATATCAAGTGTTGGAAGATGCAGGATTAATGAGTAGTGGTTCTCATTCTGATGTTGCTGGTCAGTTTGTATTGACTGGTGATGATTCTGTAGAAGGTATTCTTGCTAATTATAAGTTGCTTGAAGATGCTTTGAGGGCATTGAGAGAAAGTAATGAATTTACGGGCGAGGAATTAACTGAGAATCCAGTCTATAATCAGATTCATGACCGTATGAAGGAAATGGAAGAGTATGTTGAACAGTATAAGACATTAATTGATGATTACAACAATAGTCTTGCACAAGATACAATGCTTTCTTCTATGGGTAGTATGGAATTGCCTGATACAGAAGAAGGATTTAAGAAGTTCAGAGAAGAACTGATTGCAACCGCAATTGAAAGTCAGAAGTTTATCGGTACAGAAGAAGAGATAGAGAATGCTATAAATGCATATCTGTCTACATTGCCAGAATTCGTAGGTTATTATAGTGGTGCAGTAAAAACAGAAGTAGAGAATGTAGCAGGAACTACAGAACAGGAGCTAACAAAACTCTTTGATAAACTAACCACATCCAAAGATGCATTATCTAAATTCGTATCATCTGTACAGTCAGCATCCGAAGCATATTCAAATCTGATGAATCCGAATGTATCATCAGCAGATATATTATCATCTATCCAGTCCATTAATGAAGCAGTTTCATCTATGGGTGGAAGGCTTAATTGGGAGTTCATAGAAAGTCAAGATAATTCATTAGAATTGCTTGGCAATACCATTGATTATATATCAGAGAAGTACGCTAAGAGTGTATTATCGGGAGCCGGTATTGATGTAAATAGTAAATTTGGACAGATGCTTGCTAACAATATTATTCAGGCTCAGAAAGCAAGTGAACAGTTATCTAATCTGAATACTAATATTGATTCATTACAGAGTGCTTATAGTGACCTTACGGATATTGTAGAAGCCTATAATGAGACAGGGTATCTCACATTCGACCAATTACAGACATTGCTTGAATTAGAACCACAATATTTACAGTGTTTGATTGATGAGAATGGTCAGTTGCAGTTAAATGAACAGGCTATGGTTGCCCTTGCAAATCAGAGATTAAATGATGCAGAGGCACAGGCAGTACAGCAAGCGATTACAGAATTAGGTCAGCTTGCATTACAAGACGAAAAGACTGCGGTAGAAGAGAATGCACAGGCATTTACAGATGCAGTTGATGATTTGGCTAGTTACAATACTGAGCTTGCTAATACGATTGCAGAAGCTACAGTTGGTGCGTCGGCTATTCGTGATTTGAATGCAGCGATTCAAGGTGCAGAATCAGAAGGTGCTACAGATGACCAGATTAATACGGTTCTTAACAATCTTGAAACGAAGTTGCAAGCTATTAATAGCGTTAGGGATAAATTGAACACTGGTGGTCTTGATTCTGTAATGAAAACAAAGTCTTCCGATAAGAAGGAAGAGGATAAGTGGTTAAAGGATTTTGAAGATGAGTTTGCTAAGTTGAAAACCTTACGAGAACAAGGTGTTATCAATGAAAAGGAGTACTTAGACCAGCTTAGAAAATTGTATCATAAATACTTCGTTGACCGTGAGAAGTATATTGAAGAATTCCGTAAATATGAGCACGAATATTTATCAGGAATGTATGATTTATATAGCAACGTTTTAGGAGCTATCATTGATAAAATTGAAAAGAAAACTGATGGTTATAAGGATGCTTTAGATGATGTAATCGAAAAGTACGAAGAACAGAAAGAATCAGCCGAAGAATCATATCAGTCTCAAATTGATGATGTTCAGAGTCAGATAGACAATATTGATGATATTATCAAGTCTAAGAATAAGCAGATTGAAGCGATTCAGAATGAAATCGACTTGATTAGACAGGCAAGAAAAGAGCGTGAAGCTGCCCTTGATGTTCAAAGAAAGGCTTATGAATTAGAACGTCAACAGAACCAGAAGACAAGTCTTACCTATACTGATGATAAGGGATTTGTATATAAAGCAAATGAACAGGGTATTCATGAAGCTAGGGAAGAGTTGCTTAAAGCACAAGAAGAGCAATATATCATCGGATTGGAGAAAAATATTTCTAAGATAGAAGATGAGATTGCTTTATTGGAGGATAGAAAAGATGTCCTAGAAGACCAGAAAAAGTCCTATGAAGATATGATTGATAGGTCTAATGAGTATTTTGATAATCTTATTAAAGGCAGTGAAGATTATTATAATTCACTGATTGAGCCTTTAGAGAAATTGAAAGAATCATATGAAGCGTTGGGAGATATAAAGACTGATGCAGAAAATGAAACTCTTCTTCAAGAACTAGGAATATCAGATGCTTCTATCTTTGGAGATGCCATAAATACATTGAATACTTTTAAGACAAATTATCTTAATATTATGAATGATTTGTATCGTGGCAATGAGACTATGCAAGCTAATATAGCAAAACTTGGAGGTCTTACATCTCCAGAGGGGCTAGAATCATATTTGCAACAGTCTCAGCAATACATTGACAAGATGCAAGCTGTTGATTTTGCTAATGCAATTGAGCAGACAGGTTCTTTAAGTTCACAATTTGAAACACTACATAATGCAGTAAATGAAGCGGTATCTGTAATTGGTGGTGTAGGCGGAGGTACAACTCAGAATAATGCAACAGGCGAATCCACAAACGGAGGAGAACAATCCAAAGAGGATGAATCCGCATCCGCTAATTCCTTAGTAGGAGCAATCGACGCATCATATCAAACCGCAGAAGAAACACTTCCAGCTGAAGCTGAAATGTTTGATACAATTACTGGTTCTGTTCAAGATGCTACCAACGCTGTTAACGAGTATAAATCTGCCATTGAGTCATTAGGCGATACTTCTGTTGGTGGAATCCCAGTTACTCCACACGCAGAAGGTACAGTCGGCAAAGCATTTGCTAATGGTACAGGCAATTACAAAGGGCTTGCTCATGCAGAGAAAAATGCGCTACGTTCCGAATACGGACAACCAGAATTGACGGTATATCCTGATGGAACAACAGAACTGACAACAGAACCTACCATGTCTGATTTGCCACGCAACACCGTAATCTTCAATGAAGAACAGACAAAGCGAATCATGAATAATGAGGGTACTATTATCGGTAATGCTCATGCAGACGGAAACGCCGTCTTACAAAAAGCAGAACTACCATCCTATCTACGTCCTATTCAAGAAGGTGACAAGGGTTACGAGTTAATAAAGGCTGCTAGAGTATATCAAGATATGCTCAAGGCCAATATTATGCTACCTGTCAACTCGATTGATAAGAATGTAGAGATGATGACGAGGAATATTAGCAATGTTAGCACAAACAACGTTAATAAGCCGACACTGACTATTAATGGTGGAATCAATGTAAGTTGTCCTGCCGTTAACAGTAAAGAAATTATGAACCAAGTAAGTACTGCTCTCCATAGGGAGATTGGCGGTATTGCTTTGGAAGCTTTGCAAGAAGCTAGTATAACAAGGTAACTATAAACTAAGATTTTAAGAAAGGAAAACCGCACTCGGTTGTGGGTGCGGTTGTATTGTAAGATATGATATTTGATGAAACAAGAAAGGCTTTAGACGATTACGAAAAACTTTTGTCTGAAAGTCCCAAGTCTAATAAAGAAAAGTATGATGTCACTTGCGCAGAATTAGATATATCAAAAGCTTTTGTTTATGATATTGGATATGAAAGAGCGTCCAAATTTGCTAAAGGTATTTTGGCACTTGGAGAATTAGTATAAAACTCATAGGTTAATCTAGGTAGTAGGCATGTATTGTAAGTAAAGTGCGTAAATAGATAATCCAAAGGCAAGGATAGCAATTAATAGAGTAGCCCATGCCCGAAATTCCTCAAATGATTTTCTGCGCTTTTCAATTTTGCTTTCTTTTTGATTGTCAAAATAATGAATGGCAAATTGATTCAATTCAACAGTCCAAAATCTACTGAAATTATTATGTACAGATTTTGCTTTGATTGTGAAATAATTTGAAGTTTCTAACAACAAAAGGGTTCGTGACGCTTCATTTTCAGTAATGCCTAAGTCTTCAATATCTGTGGCATTGATTGAAATTTCGTTGGAGTTGTTGTTGTCCTTATTGTACTCAGAGATGAGAAATTGCATAAGTTTTTCTTCTATGGTTAATTTTTTGCTCATAAGTTAATATCCTCCTTTAGAAAGGTTGATTGAATGATTAGTATTCACATTTGTGATAATAAAGAAATTGATACTTCTGATAAAGATTTCAGAAGCAAAGTTATAGACTCTGTTAGTAAATATGTAGCGGATAATTTTGATAATGTAGTTTGTTGTAATAAAGAATATCATGATAACGAAGATTATCCGTATAGAATGTTTGTAAATATTAAGTTATAGATACGTGTCACTGACATATGTAAATTTGTTTAATTCGTCGCATTTTGGGCATCTATATGACATTTCATATTCTGTCTCTGAAAGCCTTCTGTTTTTGCGAGGATAGATTTTGTGTTTGGGTAATGTAGTTGCTACAAGATTGCCATTAGATAATTTTTGTGGAACTAGATAAGCCCACTCGTTAGACGAATTGCATTTTGTACATGTGTGATTGCCATAAAGTATCATAATTAATTACCTCTCTTTCGTATGTAGATTGATTTGTTATAATCTATTTTATCACAAAAAGAGAATTGTGTGACAATTTAATATGGTTATGTTTACAATCCATAGACATTACTCTCTGTAATTTGGTAGAATTGTATATACAAATCAATATATCAAATTATGGAGGTAATCACTATGAAATTTGTAAAAGATGTAAAAGGAATTGTTCCTAAAGATGAAACAATATTAGAGGATAAAGTTGTTAGCGTCAGAGCAACAACTGAATGTATCGGTCTTTTCTCAAAAGGGGCAAATATAGATAATGCACCAGACCCAGAAGAAATTGTGAATGAGATAGACCAACTACAAAATAAAGGAAGTGAGTAATTATAGTAGACGTAGTTGCAATATTAAAACAGTTGCCAATAATTCTTGAATATTTTATTCCAGGATTAATTTTTATTAGTGTATTTCAGTATTTTACTTCAAGAAAATTTAACTCATATGTCATTATTTATAGTGTAGCTATAAGTTATATTTTAAAGGCAGTTTGTTCAGCATTACATAACAGAGTTTTTACAGATATCACATTTGAATGGAATTTAAGAGCTATTATTTTGTCGGCTATTGCATTTATATTATCTATATTATGTGTATTTATATCTGAGCTTAAAATTCTAAATAAGATTACACTAGGTATAAATAATAAGTGTGTACATAATGACATATGGCTAGATGTAATCGAATATAGAAAAGGTACTACATTACGATTTGTATGTGATAATGCGATTTATACAGGAAAACTCGCAAAGCATGAAGAAAAAGGTAATGATTCTTGGTTTGTTCTTGACGAGTATATTATTGAAGAAAATAATATTAAACGTAAAGCAAAAGATATGTCATATCCATCGAAACTTGCAATAAATCTAAAAGATGTAAAACGTGTCGAATTATATTATGGTAAAAAACAGAAGTCTAAAGTACGTGAATGGCTAGAAAACAATAAAATATTTTGTAGATTTTTCAAAGAGCAAGAGAACTAATCTCCTGCTCTTTTTATTATGCTCAGAAAGGAAGTGACTGAATATGATGTCAATTAAAGATGAGATAAAGCAAGCAATTAAAGTAACAGTGCAGAAAGAAATACAGAAATTGAAATCAAGTGTTCCTCGTGATGTTCCATCCGTAGTCACTGCTATTTCTGGTGACAAATATAAAGTGAATATTGATGGTGTGGATTATTGGATTAAGGATGGAATTGGATTAGGACTGACTGTTGGCATGGGTGTTTGGGTACATGTGCCGAATGGTAAGTTGGGAAATGCTTATATTTGTGCGAAGAGGTAAGAGAAATGGATAGAAAATATAGAGTGTTAGTATTACCAGAAAATAATTGGGAAAGAATTAATATCAATGAAGGTATTCAATATGATATCCCATTTACGCCTATATCACTTGAAAATTGTAAAAGATATAAGGGCAATGACAATAAGAATGATGGTTAAATAACGGAGAAAACAAATGTCAAGAAAATATGTTTTACCCGACCCTGATGATAGGACTAGAAATGACCCTGCAATCATTGTATCGAGCAAACAGGTAATGAAATTATATAATCAGTACAATAAATATGGAGATAAAATCCAAAGAGTTACATCGGCAGTAAAAGATTGGTTCTTAAAAGAAGTAAAGAATCAAGGATGGGATGAGGCTACTTTTTCTGGTAACTCATGCATTCTGATAAATAGGTTTGGAAACAAAACAAATTAATTGTTCCTTATTATAAGGATGAAAATTGAATAGAGGATTATTTGTGGGAACATATCGTTAGTGGTGTGTTCCTTTTTAAAATTGAATATTATGGTGCTACCTTTGGTTGTAGCACCTTCTTTTAGATTATGAAGATTATTATTGTAATGGAGTGTGATTTATATAGGAATGACAAACAGTATGCAGATGGAGAGAGGATTACTTAATTTAGATACATTCTGTGAATATTTAGGCATAAAAAAGACAAAAGCTCGTGAATTATTACATAATCCTGCAAATGGATTTACGGTACGGATTGGCAACCGATTATATGCGCATAAAGGCAAGTTGGACGAATGGCTGTTAAATCAGATTTTATAACATAATACAAGCAAGAAACATTCAATTGAAAATAGATACTAATTGTGATAAAATAAGGAATATTTAATAGTTCTATTCCTTGATTTTTCACAGGAAGGAGGAAGTGATGGGTAAGTCACTGAATGGGAAGGAACTAGGTAAAAATATATCCCAACGTAAAGATGGACGTTATCAAGCTAGATTTACTAATAGATTTGGCAATAGACAGACCATATATGCAAATACTCTTAATGAAATAAGAGCAAAACTGAGGGAAGAACAATACAACGATGAAAAAGAAATCAATGTTGTAACAAAGGATATAACATTAGACGAATGGTATGAAGTATGGATAAATACTTGCAAGAAAGGTTGTAGAGCATCTACCAAAGAATCCTATGCGACACATTATAGACGTATTAAGGCTGATTTGGGATGGAGAAAACTGACATCATTGAACCTTATCATTATGCAGGATGCCATTAATAAGCTATGTTCAGATAATGCAAGGAAAAATTCAAAGAAGATTCTCGTAGATATGCTTGAAAAAGCAATTGATAGTAATCTGCTTATTAAGAATTATGCAAAGCAAATCATTACTGTGCTGACCAAAGAAGAGAAGAAGGAACGCAGAGTGTTGACGATTAGTGAGGCAGAACAGTTTCTAAAACAAGCAGAAGGGACATATTATTATAATCTCTATGTTGTGGCTTTAGAAACGGGCATGAGAATTGGTGAATTGATGGGACTTACATGGAAGGATGTAGACTTAAAGGCAAAGCAACCAACAATAAATGTTCGTCATACCTTGTGTTATTTCCGTAAAGATGGTAAATATATATTTGAAATGCACGATACCAAAACAAACAATGGTAAGCGCATGATTCCTTTAACAGAGAAAGCAATCAAGGCATTAAAGAGACAAAAGATTCAAAAGCAGGAGATTGTTTTCAAGGGAAAAGTTGCACCAGATGAATATAAGGATTTAGTGTTTATTACGAAGAATAATAAGCCGACACAACAATTTGTAGTACAGGAATGTATTAGTTTGATTGTTGATAAGATTCGAAAAGAGAATGAAGATTTTGAACCATTTTCGCCTCATGTATTTCGTCACACTTTTGCGACAAGGGCATTAGAAAGAGGAGTACAGATTAAATCATTATCAAAGTTATTAGGACATGGAACAGTGGAACTTACATATAATACCTACTGTCATGTTACAGAGGATACTTTGGTGGAAGAAATGAAGAAAATGGAGTCGAAATGTGTATAAGATTCAAATGGTGTCAAATTGGTGTCAAATGAAAATTTTACAACATAGAAAACGGCTGAAAAGCCGATAAATAAGGAGGACATAGAGATATGGAACAGTACAAGAAAGAGTTTATAGAGTTTATGGTGGACAGCAATGTTCTGAAATTTGGTGAGTTTACTCTAAAGAGTGGTAGAAAGTCTCCTTTTTTTATGAACGCAGGCGCTTACGTTACAGGCTCACAGTTAAGAAAATTAGGACAGTTCTATGCACAGGCTATTCATGATAATTATGGTACTGATTTTGATGTACTTTTTGGACCTGCATATAAGGGAATTCCTCTTGGAGTTGCTACTACAATTGCATTTAGTGAGTTATATGGAAGAGATATTAAGTATTGTTCAAATAGAAAAGAAATCAAGGATCATGGAGATGTAGGAATTCTTCTTGGTAGTGATTTAAATGATGGTGATAAGGTTGTTATTATCGAGGACGTTACTACATCAGGTAAGTCTATCGAAGAGACATTCCCAATTCTTAAGAGCCAGGCAAATGTTGATGTAGTGGGACTTATGGTTAGCTTAAATCGTCAGGAGCGTGGAAAAACACAACAGAATGCACTTGCTGAGATTAGAGAAGTATATGGTATTGAAACAGGTGCCATCGTTACTATGGAAGAAGTTGTAGAGTATTTATACAACAAGCCTTACAACGGAAAAGTATTGATTGACGATAAGATGAAGGAAGCAATTGATGCATATTATGCACAGTATGGTGCGAAATAAATTTGTAAGGAAGAGGTTAGGATGATGGAGGAAAAGGTTTATAAGACAATGGGACGTTCGGGAGCACTTTCTATTGTAGTAGGTGTGGTTTCCATCGTGGCCGGTGTTGCAGGCGGAGTTTTACTGATTATCAGTGGAGCGAAGCTATTAGCAAATAAGTCAAAAATTTTATTTTAACCAATGAGTAGATGGGCATTTCGAAGGGAATGCCCTTTTACTGTGTGAAAACTGAAAAACAGTAATTTTTTAGTTGGTAGATTTGTGTCATAGCACAAATTGGCAATTTTTTGAAAAGTATGGTGAATTTTGATGTTTCAGAGAAAAGGATATAAGTTTACAAAAAAGAAGAATCCACAGCAGGGAATCATGGCATCTATTCTTGGAGTGATTGCGAATGTTTCCATTGCTTTTGCCGTGTATTTTACTTTTCAGAATAAGGGAGTGGCACCGATGCAGTATGGAACGGTGATTCTTCTTTCTCTGATTTTTGCATTGGTTGGATTTGTACTTGCAATTCGTTCCTGCTTGGAAAAAGATATATACAGATTATTTCCAATATCGGGAATCATATTGAATAGTATTGCTTTGTTAGCTGGTGGGTTTATTCTATATTTAGGAGTAAGATGAACCATGAACAGAGGATTTGAGGAAAGGTTTGGTAGTAATATATGACATTTATGGAAGAAAGATATGAGCTTTCCTGTGAGAGAATCGAGGAGATTGTAAGAACGCAGGAAGTTTTTGATAAATATAAGGATTATTTTGAAAAAACAGCACAGTTTTTATTGTTGATGAGAGATACTCGTAAAAGACTTCAGGAAGGTTTTTTACAGAAGGCATCGATAGAAGAGCTTCGTATTATGAATCATGGGATGTATGAGGATATTTTAGGAGCAAACTATGACAAGAGCTATGCAAATCCTGCTGTCTGCTGTGAGGCATTTGGTGGAAAGATGGGAAGAATGCTGTCGTTTTTGCATACTGAGCTTCGCTGCATGATTCCGTATGTTTTTGAAGAGATGCTCGAAGAGCAGGTTATCCGTATGGAGTTGTTTGTAGAGGTATACAATTCGTTTGCTTATGCATTATCGGAAGAGATGGAAGCACCGGAAGAAAAGGATCTAAAGGAAACATTATACTGGTTTGTGAGTGACTATTCAGAACCGGCAGTGGAATGGAGAATCAGAACACAGGTGGATGCGGATTGCGACTTTGCGACAAGAATTGTAATGGACAGTGATTTGAATGATATTCGTTATTTGTATCAGTATGGAGAATATATAACACCAGAGACAGAGAAGATGGCGTTATATCTTGCGGCTATGCCGGAAGAGAAGATTCAGATGATGGCAGATACGTATTCTGAGGGATATCGCATTGGGTTTGTAAAAGGAAATAAAGACTTAAGCAAAAAAGACGTTGTGGATGTGAGATATGTATTAGGCTTTGAGCGTATGGTAAAGGCGGCAATTGGCAATTTTGCTAAGCTTGGCTTGAAACCAACTATCTTTAGGGCATCTGCAAGTATTTTCCATAAGAAGGGCAATTTAAAAATTGGTTATTATGGTGCGATTGCGAACAAGCAGTTTGAGTATGACCACAAGGACGATATTGGACTATTTTTAGACAAAAAGCTTGTAAACAGAAAGCTGGAAGTTCTTAGACAGGCTTATGAAGATTGTAAGGAAAAGGCAGCAAAGTATGCAGGTCCTGCGGTTATTGAGGTGTTTGGGGAAGAACCTTTTGCTCCAGTGTCAAAAAGCGAAGCAAGTACTTTGAGTGAAGAACAGCAGAAGCTGTCAGCAGAATATACAGGTGCGTCTACAGGCATTACTTATGAATATATTAACGGTGAGGAACGTAGTTTTACGATTATTGCATTCCCGGTTCCTGAAATTGGTGAACAGTTTGAGGAAATCTTTGATGAGACAATTAAGATTAATACATTGGATTATCAGTCTTATGAGAAGATGCAGGCAATCATCATTGAGACTTTGAATAAGGCATCTTATGTGGAAGTTAAGGGTATGAACGGAAATAAGACAGATATGCATATTAAGCTGTATCCAATTACAGATCCTTCTTCGCAGGCGATTTTTGAAAACTGTGTAGCAGACGTAAATATTCCGGTAGGTGAAGTATTTACATCTCCTGTTTTAGAGGGAACAAAAGGAACACTTCATGTAAGCCGTGTATTCTTAAATGAATTGGAATACCACAATCTCGAAATGACTTTTGAGGATGGTAAGATTAAGGACTATACTTGTACAAATTTTGCTGAGGAAGAGAAGAATAAGGAATATGTAAAGGCAAATGTTTTATATCACTATGATTCTTTGCCACTTGGTGAATTTGCTATTGGAACCAATACGACGGCTTATATGACAGCGAAGAAATATGATATTGGTAACCGTTTCCCTATTCTGATTGCAGAGAAAACAGGACCACATTTTGCGGTTGGTGATACCTGTTATTCCCATAGTGAGGATGTAAAGGTATATAATGAAGATGGCAAGGAAATCGTTGCAAGAGATAATTCGGTTTCCATTCTTCGTAAGACGGATCCTGCCAAGGCATATTTTGGATGCCATACGGATATTACGATTCCGTATGATGAGTTAGGGTCTATCATTGCGTATGATGATCATGGTAATTCTTACCCTATTATTATAGAAGGAAGATTTGTTTTAGAAGGTTGTGAGGCATTAAATAAACCTTTTGAGGAGTAAACAATATTATTTTAAGGAATCTTGTCGAAAAAACAATATTTTGAGTTGACGTATTAAAGGTTTGTTTGTAAACTGTAAATGTACAATTAGGTATGCTATGCAAATGGCATACCTAAAAAAATGAATCAGGAAACAAAGTTATTAAATGAAGCGTTGTTTTTCTGTAAAATGAAATTTTAGGAGGATAATTATGGCACAGGTTGGTATTGTAATGGGTTCTGATTCCGATATGCCTATTATGGCGAAAGCCGCTGAGATTTTAGATGAATTGGGAGTTTCTTATGAAATGACGATTATCTCAGCTCATAGAGAGCCGGATGTATTTTTTGAATATGCAAAGTCTGCTGAGAGCAAGGGATTTAAGGTTATTATTGCAGGAGCAGGTATGGCAGCGCATTTACCAGGTATGTGTGCAGCAATCTTTCCTATGCCTGTTATTGGTATTCCAATGCATACAACATCTCTTGGAGGACGTGATTCTCTGTATTCTATCGTACAGATGCCAAGCGGTATTCCAGTTGCAACGGTAGCAATCAATGGTGGAGCAAATGCAGGTCTTTTAGCAGCAAAGATTCTTGCAACAAGTGATGCAGAGTTATTACAGAAGTTAAAGGATTATTCTGCAAAGCTTAAGAGCCAGGTAGAAGCAAAGGATGCGAAGTTACAGGAAATCGGATACAAGAAGTATCTTGAGAAATAGTGAAATACAATTATATTACGACGAAGAAATATAGTATGAGTTAATATGGAGGAAATTATGGATTATAAGAACGCTGGTGTAGATATTGAAGCTGGATATAAGTCAGTAGAATTAATGAAGAAGCATGTTAAGGAAACTATGAGAGAAGAGGTTCTCGGTGGTCTTGGCGGATTCTCTGGTGCATTTTCTTTAGCAAAGATTAAGGAAATGGAAGATCCTGTTCTTTTATCAGGAACAGACGGATGTGGAACAAAGGTTAAGCTTGCATTTATTATGGACAAGCATGATACTATCGGTATTGACTGTGTGGCTATGTGTGTAAATGACGTTGCGTGTGCAGGTGGAGAACCTTTGTTCTTCCTTGACTACATTGCATGTGGTAAGAACTATCCGGAAAAGATTGCTACTATCGTTTCAGGTGTTGCAGAGGGATGTAAGCAGTCAGGCGCTGCTTTAGTTGGTGGTGAAACAGCAGAGCATCCAGGATTAATGCCAGAGGATGATTATGATTTAGCTGGTTTCGCAGTAGGCGTTGTTGATAGAAAAGATCTTATCACAGGTGAAGACTTAAAGGATGGCGATGTATTAATTGGTATCGCGTCAAGTGGTGTTCATAGCAACGGATTCTCCTTAGTTAGAAAAGTATTTGAGATGACAAAGGAAAGTCTTGATACATACTATGATGAATTAGGAAAGACTCTTGGTGAAGCATTAATCGCGCCTACAAGAATCTATGTACAGGCTCTTAAGAATGTAAAAGAAGCTGGAATTCGTGTAAAGGCTTGTAGCCATATTACAGGTGGTGGATTCTATGAGAATATTCCAAGAATGCTTCCAGAAGGAATGCATGCAGTTGTTAAGAAGGATAGCTATGAAGTACCTGCTATCTTCAAGTTAATGCAGAAGACTGGTAATATCGAAGAACAGATGATGTACAATACTTTCAACATGGGACTTGGAATGATTGTTGCTGTAGATCCTGCTGATGTAGATAAAGCGATGGAAGCTATTAAGGCAGCTGGAGATACTGCTTACATTGTTGGTAATATTCAGGCTGGTGAAAAAGGAGTTACATTATGCTAAAAATATGCGTGTGCGTATCAGGTGGTGGTACGAACTTACAGGCAATTATAGATGCGATTGATAATGGAACGATTACGAATGCAGAAATCGTAAGAGTAATCAGTAATAATAAGGGTGTTTATGCTTTGGAAAGAGCACAGAAGCATAATATTGATGCATTAGTTGTTTCTCCTAAGGATTACGAGACAAGAGAGCTTTTTAACGAAGCTCTTCTTGCTGCGATTGATGAAGTGGAACCGGATTTAATAGTGCTTGCAGGATTCCTTGTAGTAATTCCTGAGAAGATGATTCAGAAGTATCGTAATCGTATTATCAATATCCATCCATCTCTGATTCCTTCTTTCTGTGGAACAGGTTATTATGGATTGAAGGTTCATGAAGCTGCTTTGGAAAGAGGGGTTAAGGTAACTGGTGCAACCGTTCATTTTGTAGATGAGGGTACAGATACTGGACCAATTATCTTACAGAAGGCAGTTGAAGTATTACCAGGTGATACACCAAAGGTATTACAGCAGAGAGTTATGGAAGAGGCTGAGTGGAAGATTTTACCACAGGCAATAAATTTAATCTCAAATGGCGAGTTGAAATAATTGGAGGCTAACATGAAAGTATTAATCGTTGGAAGTGGCGGAAGAGAGCATGCGATTGCAACAAGCGTAGCTAAGAGCCCAAAGGTTGATAAGATATATTGCGCACCTGGTAATGCAGGAATTGGCATGATTGCTGAGTGTGTACCAATTGGTGCTATGGAATTTGATAAGATTGTAGCATTTGCGAAAGAGAATGCGATTGATCTTACTATTGTAGGTATGGATGATCCATTGGTAGGTGGATTAATTGATGAATTAGAGAAGGAAGGCTTAAGAGCATTTGGACCAAGAAAGAATGCGGCAATCTTGGAAGGTTCTAAGGCATTTTCTAAGGATTTAATGAAGAAGTACAATATTCCTACCGCAGCGTATGAGAACTTTGATAATGCAGATGATGCAATCAAGTACTTGGAGACAGCAGAGTATCCGATCGTATTAAAGGCAGATGGTCTTGCTCTTGGGAAAGGTGTATTAATCTGCAATGATTTCGAAGAGGCAAAAGAAGGCGTAAAGTCTATCATGCTTGATAAGCAGTTTGGTACAGCTGGTAACCGTATGGTTATTGAAGAGTTCATGACAGGACGTGAAGTATCTGTATTGTCTTATGTAGATGGAAAGACAATTAAGACTATGACATCTGCTCAGGATCATAAGAGAGCAATGGACGGAGATCAAGGATTGAATACAGGTGGTATGGGAACATTTTCACCTAGTCCATTCTATACAGAAGAAGTAGATGAGTTCTGTAAGAAATATATCTATCAGGCAACTGTAGATGCTATGGCAGCAGAAGGAAGAGAATTTAAAGGAATTATTTTCTTTGGTCTTATGTTGACACCAAAGGGACCAAGAGTATTGGAGTACAATGCTAGATTTGGTGATCCTGAGGCACAGGTAGTACTTCCTCGTATGAAGAATGATATTATTGAGGTTATGGAAGCTTGTATCGATGGTAAGCTTGATGAGGTAGATTTACAATTTGAAGATAATGCGGCTGTTTGTGTTGTATTAGCATCTGAAGGTTATCCCGTAAAATATGATAAAGGCTTAGAAATTAAAGGTCTTGAGACTTTTGAAGGCAAGGATGGCTATTATTGCTTCCATGCAGGTACAAAAGAAGAAAACGGTAAGATTGTAACTAATGGAGGTCGTGTACTTGGCATTACTGCAAAGGGCGCTGATTTAAAAGAAGCAAGAGCAAATGCATATGCAGCAACAGAATGGATTGACTTTGATAATAAATATATGCGTCATGATATTGGAAAGGCAATCGATGAAGCATAAGAAACAGTAAAGATACTGTTTAATAGCAACAAGGAGAAGGCGAATGAGTAATTACAGACAGAATAGTAAGGCACGAAAGGTAGAAAATACTATAAGTGTAAGAAGAGGAAAATGGATTCATGCACTTGCAGTGATGCTTTTCTGCATGGTTTTAAGTATTGGTACAGTTGTATTTGCAGATGAAGTGCCGGCAACTGTAATCGTAGCCGGAGCAAAGATTCGAGCAACAGCAGATACATCCAGTGAAGCATTGGCAGGAGTTAAGAGTGGAGACACTTTATCCATTTGCGGACAGACAACAGGTGTTGATGGAAATATATGGTATCAAGTATATGTAGATGCAGATACCAAGGGATTTATTCGTTCTGATTTGATTCAAAAAAAGACAGATGGAAATATTTCAACTGTTCCAAATCAGAATGCAAATGCAACAACAACTGATACAAATACAACAACGACGAGTACAACGACAAAACTCGAGGAGACGCAGGCAACAGCAGTAGAGAAGAAAAATGCAACCGTTGTTCAAAAGGGCGTTCGTATCCGAAAGGGTGCTTCTACGCAACATGATGTAGTAGCAACAGCGAACAGAGGTATGGTTTTAACGGTTACGGGAGAAGCGACTGGTAGTGATGGGAAAAAGTGGTATCAAGTGGCTTTTTCATACAATAATAAAGAAATAACAGGATTTATCCGTTCTGATCTTGTTACATTTGACAGTGTTCCGGCAGATACTGCAGTTTCAGAGATTACTGGAACAGAGGAAAAAACAGAAGAACCAGCAACAGAAGTAGCAGAAGAGCCTGTGACGGAAGAACAGCCGCAACAGCCACAACAGCCACAGGAGCAACCACAACCGGAACCAGAAGATGAAAATGCGAATATGATTCTGATGAATGTGGAAGAAGCAGTGTATGTATTACCAGAGTTTGCTCCTATTATTTTGAAATGGCAGGATCAGGACATCAATGCATTTAAGAATGGGAAGTTCTATTTGTTCTATGCACAGAAACAGAGCGGTGAAACAGGATGGTATCTATATGATTCTGAAATGGGTGTATATCAGAGATATGTATATGATACTGCAGATGCAGTGATTCCAGAAAAAAATGCATTATCAGGAAGTACATTACCAGTTATTATTTTGGTTGTAGTTGTTGTCATTTTACTGATTGTAATTGCGCTTATGTTCTTAAAACTTAGAGAATACACATCCGATTACTATGATGATGAGTATGACGAGGAAGAAGATGAAGAGGATGAGGAAGAAGACGAATTAGAGGAAGTAGAAGAGGAAGACCTGGAAGAGGAAGAACCTGTTCAGAAGCCGATGAAACGTCCGGAAAGACCTCAGCCACCTGTTAGAACACAGCCAAATGGAGGTCAGCAAATGCCAAGACGTCCACAACAGGGAGGAAATGGTCAAGCACCAAGACGTCCACAGCAAGAAAATGGTGAAGGAATGAGACGTCCACAACAAGGTGGAAATAGTCAAATGCCAAGACGCCCGCAACAGGGTGAACAACCAAGGAGACCTATGTCTCAGGAAGGCGGACAGATGCCAAGACGTCCACAGCAAGGTGGAAATGGTCAAATGCCAAGACGTCCACAGCAGGGTGAACAGCCAAAGAGACCAACAGCACAGCAAAATCGCCCAATAAAGGGAAATCAGCAGTTGCAGAATGGCAGAAAAGCTAAGAATTTCTTAGATGCTGAAGATGATGATATGGAATTTATTGATATTTAAGCGATAAAATACAAAAGAGGAACACACTTTTGCAAAAGTGTGTTCCTCTTTTGTTTCGCAAGAAATTCTTGCCAAAGTGCGTGCGCTGGCACGCACTATTTATAAATCTTTAACTTGTGTACCATATATGTGTGTGCTACAATTTATATAACAGCCCGATACAGATAAAGGAAAGGCACGGTTATAACATGTATATCAAGATTGATTTTAATAGTGATGAGGCATTGTATCTACAGCTAAGGAATCAGATTATAATCGGAATTGCTACGTCTCAATATCAGGAAGGAGATACACTTCCTTCTGTGAGACAGCTTGCAGATACCATAGGAATTAATATGCATACAGTAAATAAGGCTTATTCCGTTCTGCGGCAAGAGGGCTTTGTAAAGGTTGACCGTAGAAGGGGTGCAGTGATTGCCATTGATATTGACAAGCTGCAGGCTATGGAAGAGCTGAAAAAGGATATGCAGGTATTGCTTGCTAAGAGTAGATGTAAAAGAATTTCGCGGGAAGAGGTACATGCATTAATTGATGAAATTTATCAAAATTATGATGGTAACGGAGGCATGAAATGATGCAATTTACAGATAAGGCAAAATCTGCGTTGCAATTAGCAACGAAAGCAGCAAAGGATCTGCATCAGAATTATGTAGGTAGCGAGCATTTGCTCGTAGGTCTGGCAAAAGAAAGAACAGGCGTTGCAGCAAAGGTATTGTTAGAAAATGGTGTAGATGAAATTCAACTAAACAGTATGATTAAAGATCTCATTGCACCGGAGGGGAATCTGGCGATAGAAGAAAGAGATGGTTATTCGCCAAGAGCTACAAAGATTTTAGAAGATAGTCATCGGTTAGCAGAAAAATATCATAGTTCCATGACGGGAACAGAGCATATCTTGTTGGCTATTATTCGTGAGGGGGAGAATGTAGGTCTTAGATTGCTAAATACAATTGGTATTAATATACAGAAGTTGTATATGGATACATTGATTGCAATGGGAGAAGATGCAACTCAGCATAAGGATGATTTGACCAAGAATCGAAATAAGAAGAAAAAAGAAGGAACAACGGCAACCCTGAATCAATATAGTAGAGATTTGACAGCATTGGCGCGTGAAGGAAAACTGGATCCTGTTATTGGAAGGGAAACAGAAATCATGCGAGTAGTGCAGATTCTTTCGAGAAGAACGAAGAATAATCCATGTCTTATTGGGGAACCGGGGGTAGGAAAAACTGCAATTGCAGAAGGTTTGGCGCTTCGTATTGTAAATGGTGATGTACCAGATACAGTGAAGAATAAAAGAGTAGTTACATTGGATTTATCCGGTATGGTAGCTGGTTCTAAGTACCGTGGTGAGTTTGAGGAGAGAATTAAGAAGGTAATCAGAGAGGTTATTGACGCAGGTAATATTTATCTGTTTTTGGATGAACTTCACACTTTGATTGGAGCAGGTGGAGCAGAAGGAGCTATTGATGCATCCAACATATTAAAGCCTTCTTTGTCAAGAGGCGAGATTCAATTGATTGGTGCAACTACCATCGCTGAATATCGTAAATATATTGAAAAGGATGCGGCTCTTGAGAGACGTTTCCAACCAGTATCGGTGGAAGAGCCTTCTGTAGAAGAGGCAATAGGAATCCTGCAAGGAGTTGCTTATAAATATGAAGAGCATCATAAGGTTACCATTACACCGGAAGCGATAGAGGCGGCAGTAAAGTTCTCGGATCGTTATATTAATGATAGAAATCTTCCGGATAAGGCAATTGATTTGATTGATGAGGCGGCAGCGGCCATTCGTCTTAAAAATATGAAGGTTCCTGAGAACCTGAAAACAATGTCTGACGAGATTAAGAAACAAGAGCTTCAGATTGAGCGTTCTATTCGTATAGAAGCATTTACACAGGCAGCAGAGATTAGACAGAATCAGGAGGCTTTGATTAAGAAATATCAGAAGGCTGTAAGTAAATATGAAAAAACACAGGCAGAAAAGAATCTGATTGTAACAGAAAATGATATTGCAGATGTGGTATCAAACTGGACCAAGATTCCAGTGCAGAAATTGGCACAAAAGGAAAGTGAAAAGCTGTTGAAGCTGGAGTCTATCTTGCACAAACGTGTGATTGGTCAGGAAGAGGCAGTAAGTGCTGTTGCAAGGGCTATGAAGCGTGGTCGTGTAGGATTACAGGATCCAAACAGACCAATTGGTTCCTTCCTTTTCTTAGGACCAACCGGTGTAGGTAAGACAGAGCTTTCAAAGGCATTGGCAGAGGCTATGTTTGGCTCTGAAAATGCGTTGATTCGTGTAGATATGTCTGAATATATGGAGTCGCATTCAGTATCTAAGATGATTGGTTCACCGCCAGGATATGTTGGATTTGAGGAAGGTGGACAGTTAAGCGAAAAGGTAAGACGAAATCCATACTCTGTTGTACTTTTTGATGAGATTGAAAAGGCTCATCCTGATGTATTTAATATGCTATTGCAGGTATTGGATGATGGACACATTACAGATTCCAAAGGACGTAAGGTCAGCTTTAAAAATACTGTTTTGATTATGACATCAAATGCAGGAGCTCAGAGGATTATTGATCCAAAGAATCTTGGATTTGCATCAAAAAAGGATGAAACAGCAGATTATAATAAGATGAAATCTAATGTTATGGAAGAAGTAAAGAGATTATTTAAGCCGGAATTTATTAATCGAATTGATGAAATTATGGTGTTCCATCCATTAACAGAAAAAGATATGAAGCAAATTATAACGTTATTGTCAAAGAATCTTTGTGACCGTTGTAGAACACAGATGGAGATTGAATTAACATTTACGAATTCCTTAAAAGAACATCTTGTTAAGAAATATTCGGATCTGAAGATGGGAGCAAGACCACTGAAACGTGCGGTACAGAATGTGGTAGAAGATGAACTTGCAACAGCAATTTTGGAAGGCAGAGTAAAACGCGGTGATACGGTACAGGCAGGCGTTAAGAATGAAAAGATAACATTTACTGTCAAAAATTAAATATTTTACAGTGGAAAAAGAGTATAAATTAGTATATACTGTAGATAATCTCATAATAATTTTGAGATTTTTAGAGCAATATGCTTAGCTCTAAACGAATAACAATTGCATAAAGAGAATTACAATAGAGTTTTTAGGAGGACGAAAGAAATGGCAGTAGTTGAAGAATTACTACGCTCCGAGAGCAATGGAACAATCAGCTTTGGAAATCATCAGTTAGCACAGAAGGCTAAGAAAGAAGATTATGAGCATGAAGGAGATATGTATAAGGTGAAAACCTTTCATGCTATGACTAAGCTGGAGAAGAATGGATTATTTTTATATGAATCTGTTCCGGGGACTTCTGTTCTCAATTTTAGTGAGAGTGCAGAGGGCGTTTCATTTACGGTAGAAGGAGAGCAGGATGCTCAAATTACTATCGGTCTTGAGGACGACTCCGAATATCAGGTAGTTGTAGCTGGTGAAAGCATCGGTACAATGAAAACAAATCTTTCTGGAAAGCTGAATCTTAGCGTAGAGTTGGAAGGCATAGGAGAGGTTGAGGTAAAGCTGGTAAAACAGGCGTAAAAATATAAGAATGTAAGTAGGAATGCCTTCTCGAATAGAGAAGGCATTCACTTTATGTAATAGTAAATTGCAGTAGCGTAGTGGTAGTTAATAAAGAATTTGCGGAGCAAATTCTTTGAGTGATGCTGGAGATAAGAATATGGCCAAAAAAGTAACAACAGTATTTTTCTGTCAGGAATGTGGTTATGAAACATCAAAATGGATGGGGCAATGTCCGGGATGTAAACAGTGGAATACTCTTGTAGAAGAAAAAGTAAGTGTAACTGGAAGTGGAATGGGAGGCAGTGCAAAGACGATTGCGCACAAGGATGCACCGAAACCGGTAGAAATCAGTTCCATTTCTATGGAGGAAAGTGATCGGATTTCAACTAAGATTGAGGAATTGGACAGAGTGCTTGGTGGTGGTATTATACAAGGTTCTCTGACATTAGTAGGAGGAGACCCAGGGATAGTAAAATCGACTCTTCTATTGCAAGTGTGCAGAAATCTATCAGGTTCAGGACACAAGGTACTATATATATCGGGAGAAGAGTCTTTAAAACAGATAAAGCTTCGGGCGAATCGAATAGGTGAATTTAAGGAAAATATGCTGCTTTTATGTGAAACAAATCTTGGACTTATAGAAGAAGCAATAAAACGGACAGCACCGGAAGTTGTAATTATTGATTCTATACAGACGATGTACCAAGAGGAGGTTAGTTCTGCACCAGGAAGTGTGTCGCAAGTAAGAGAAGCCACCAATGTGTTTATGCAGCTTGCCAAAGGATTGGGAATATCTATTTTTATTGTAGGGCATGTAACGAAGGAAGGTACCGTGGCTGGACCAAGAGTGCTTGAGCATATGGTTGACACTGTATTGTATTTTGAAGGAGATAGGCATGCTTCCTATCGAATTCTTAGAGGCGTGAAGAATCGATTTGGCTCTACCAATGAAATTGGTGTCTTTGAAATGCGCAAAGAAGGCTTGGTAGAGGTCGCAAATCCATCAGAATTTATGCTGAATGGAAAACCAATTGGAGCGAGTGGATCTGTTGTTGTTTGCTCCGTAGAAGGAACAAGACCAATCTTAATTGAAATACAGGCTCTCGTGTGTAGAACAAACTTTGGTATTCCAAGAAGACAGACAACAGGAACGGATTTTAATAGAGTAAATCTGTTGATGGCTGTTTTGGAAAAGAGAGCAGGTATGCAGATTGGTGACTGTGATGCTTATGTCAATATTGCAGGTGGTATGAAAATCAATGAACCGGCGTTAGATTTAGGAATTATACTTGCAATTGTATCTAGTTTTAAAAACCGTCCGATAGATGAAAAAACAATTTGTTTTGGAGAAGTTGGATTAAGTGGTGAAGTAAGAGCTGTTAGTCAGGCAGAACAAAGAGTATTAGAAGCAAAGAAACTTGGCTATGAAACAGTTGTATTACCAAAGGTTTCGATGGAAGGGTTAGAGCCTGTCCAAGGGATTCGAATGATTGGAATATCAGGTATAGGAGAAGCAATAGATTTAATATAAAATAACAGATGATTCACATAAAACGTATGTTATTGTATACAATATGCATGCATGAAAAGTGAAGGAAATGAAAGAATGAATGAACTGAGGTGTGTAGTGTGAAAAATAAATTTTTCACATACAAACAAAGTTTGTAATGCAAATATTGTGCCTGCGGACTAAAGTTTGCAGGCTTTGGAAAGGTATGATTATTAATATGCAGGAAATGCAAGAAATGATGCAATTTATAGATAATAGTTTGACTAGTTATCATGCAGTATATGAAGTCGAAAAACAACTAAAAAGTCATGGATTTGAAAAGTTAAGTGAGAAAATAATATGGAAGCTGGAGGTAGGAAAGTCTTATTATTTGATTCGAAATGATTCATCTCTTATGGCTTTTCGTGTACCTGATTGTAAGATTACAGAAATAAAAGGATTTCATATATTTGCTGCACATACAGATTCGCCAGCTTTTAAAGTAAAGGAAAGCCCGGAAATGGAAAGAGAAGGAAACTATGTTGTATGGAATACGGAAAAATATGGAGGAATGATACTTTCTACATGGATGGACAGACCTCTTACAATAGCTGGGCGCGTATGTCTTGCAAAAGAAAATGAGATTGTTTCTTATCCGGTTAAACTGGCAGATAATATTTGTATGATTCCTAATCTAGCAATTCATATGAATCGGGATGTGAATAGTGGAGTTGTACTAAATCCGCAGATTGACATGTTACCTCTTTATATGATGAAAAAGGAAGAAGGGTATAAGACTCTGAAAGGAATGGTAGCGGATGCGCTAAGCAAGGATTTGGGAAAACAAATTCAGGAGGAAGACATTCTTGGTAGTGATTTGTTCGTAGAAAATTGTGAAAAGACAGTTATTGCAGGTGTTGAACAAGAATTTATAATGGCACCAAGATATGATGATTTGGGGTGTGTTTATGGAGGGTTAAAGGCATTTTTAAAGGCAACACCAGAGAATGATATCAATGTTTATGCAATTTTTGATAACGAAGAAGTAGGAAGTTTGACTAGACAGGGTGCAGATTCTACGTTATTAAGAGATACTTTGGATAATATTGCAGAAGGATTAGGGATTTCTTCAGCGGTTTTACGTACATGGATAGCGGGAAGTTTTTTACTGAGTGCAGATAATGCACATGCTTGTCATCCGAATCAATCAGGCAAAGCAGATCCCACAAATAAACCATTTTTGAATAAAGGAATTGTTTTGAAATATCATGGAAGCCAGAAATATGCAACTGATGCGTATTCAGCAGCGTATGTAAAGCTTTTGTGCGAGAAATGTGAAGTGCCAATTCAGACCTATGCAAATCGCTCTGATATTGCAGGTGGTTCTACCTTGGGGAATTTGGCAATGGCACAGGTGTCTATGCCTGCAGCGGATATTGGGTTACCTCAATTAGCAATGCATTCAGCATATGAAACAGCAGGAGTGAAGGATATGGAATATTTGATACGGCTTGTGGACACATTTTTTAAGTAATATGGAGCTATATAAAGTAACGAAAAGAAGTTGTTTTGTTCTTACCAATAGGGCTCCACATAAGTGTTAATTGTGTGAGATTCAAGTGTGTTTAATGCGAAAAAAATAGAAAAAAATATAAAAAGAGTGACAAAAAAATGAAATAGCATAAAATAACTGACGTTGCATTTGAATAAGTACAAAAAAATGGGTTGATTTTTATGCAGTCATTGTTATAATAGGTTCTTGTATTCGAAAATATTACTACTTTATTAAGCGATGATTTCAAAAATGTTTAATTCATGATTTATTATCGATGGATTAGTGAAAGTAGGCGTTAATGAAACAGAGGCTTTGGGCCATCAGTTGTGCAAAGCATAATTGGTAGATGGAGGTAACAAGTAATATGATGAAAAGAATCGTGGGAGCCGTAACCCTGATGACTGTTACATTTAGTGCACTCGGTATGGGATATCCACAAGAAAATGATCCTCGAAGAGGAGAACTTGCGAAGGTTCTGGATACAACGCAGGAAACAGCAATGCTTGTAGAGAGAAACGGAGTAAATCAAAGGGAAGTGGCTGCAGTTCAGATGCTAGGTGAATTAAGTATTCGTGTCATTGCAGATGAGCAAGCACAGCTTCATGATGCATCAATGCCGTTGGTAGCGAATGTTGTAGAGTCAACAAAGAGAAAGACAACATTAACGGATGAAGAGATACTGCTTATGCAAAGAGTAGTTTCAGCAGAATCTAGGGGAGAAAGTCCGGAAGCGCAGTATACGGTTGCATGTGTGATTTTGAACAGAATGGAGTCACACAAATTTCCAAATACGTTAGAAGGGGTTGTAAGGCAGAGCGCTCAGTTCACATGTGTGGGTAACGGAATTATTAACAATGTTCCTGTTACAGAAAGTGTGAAACAAGCAGTAGCAAAGGCTTTAGATAATAACACAGTGGATGAAGAGGTATTGTGGTTTAGAAGTTCACATTACCATACATTCCACAATCAGGCATTTCAGATTGGAGAATTGTATTTTTCAGCAGCATAGCCTGTAAGCACCAGAAAAACTGGTGCTTTTTTTGAACACTTTTTTTAAAATAAGGCTTTTGATTGACGATAGCATATGTTCTTGTTATAATGTATAAAACATAACTATACAGAGAAGGTGGAAAGCCAATGAGTATTTTTAATGAGGATAGAGCGACGTTAAATACAGCTGCAACAGCATTAGATGCAGAACTGACACAGTGTGGAATGGATGAGGCACTTCATAAAGCCTTTGAAGAGGGGATGGAACTTGATGAAATTATGTATGCAGTATTTTCTCATACAGAGCGTACGGTAAGAAGATATATTGTGCAGGATCAGTTAAAAAAGGCAGCAAATAAAGACAGGTAATAAGTACTGTGATTTGTTGTACTATGTGTATGCTTAGTATCGCGTATAAGATTTTAGAAAAAAATATAAAAAAATAAAAATAATGCTTGCATTTTGGCAAAGGGTATGATATTATAAAATTCGTCAGTGAGAACTGAGTTACATAATATAAGCTCTAGGGGCATAGTTCAGCGGTAGAACAGCGGTCTCCAAAACCGTTAACGTGGGTTCGATTCCTACTGCCCCTGCTATTATAGAAAAGATCATGTTTTAGGGAAAAACCTTGAAATATGGTCTTTTTTTTCGTTTGCAGATGAGGTTGGATGTATTGCATTAAGAACGACACATGGGAAGCATCTGTCACAATTTAGAAGAGAGTTAGAAGCAAAAGTAGGCTACGAAAAGATTCAGCTTGTTACAATTAGTAGACCATCAGTGTATGGTGGATATGAACCATATTCTTTTGTAGATACAGAAGAAGCGTATACAAGGATGGTTGAAAGTATGTCAATGAAATAAGTGATAAATGTAGAAACGGTTTATGTGTAGTACATATAAATCGTTTTTTTTAATTTAAAATAAAAATGAAAAACATATTGACGAAAATAAATAGATATGCTATCTTAATACTACGACAAACGTAGTACGACAGACGTAACAACGTCAGGCGTTGTATTGTCAGGCGTAGTATAAGAAGGGAAAACTGACAAATAAATCAAGGAGGCTGTTACATGGGAAGTATTAGTAGTGATGTAATCCGCGGTTATAATGATACGATTATTCTGTATTTACTGTTGGATAAGCCATCTTATGGATATGAGATATCCAAGCAGATTAAGACGCTGTCAGAGGAAAAGTATGTGATAAAGGAAACGACTCTTTATTCGGCTTTTACCAGAATGGAGAAGAATGGATATGTAGAATCCTTTTCGGATGAAGATACGAGCAATGGTAAGAGGCGAACCTATTATCGTATTACGGAAGCAGGAAGGCAGTATTATGCAGAAAAATGTGAAGAATGGAAGCTTACGAAGGAAGTTGTAGAAAGGTTTATTGAGAAGGAGAGAAAATAATGGAGACGATTAGAAATTATTTGGAAACAATGTTTCAGAAATTGCCAAATACACTGGAGGTACAAAGAGCAAAGGTTGAGCTTGGTCAGATGATGGAAGATAAGTATTCAGAGCTCAAAAATGAAGGAAAGACTGAAAATGAAGCAATAGGAACGGTAATTTCGGAGTTTGGCAATTTAGATGAGTTAGCTTTGGATTTAGGGATTAGCGGATATATGAATCCTAACAATAATATAGCAGGAATGCAGGTGCCTTTGCCAGAGGTGAAGAATTATCTCAAGGATAAGATTCGTTCAGGTTATATGATTGGTTTGGGTGTGCTCTTGTGTATTTGCAGTCCAAGTGGGGCGATTTTGTCAGATTGTATTGGCTGCTTTCAATTTATAGGCGTTATCGTTTTGTTTGCTTTTATTACACTTGCGGTGGGGCTTTTTGTTTTTGCAGGAGCAATGATGGGAAAATGGAATTATTTGGACAGTCAGTCATGTAGTATTGATTTTGCAACAGCAGAATATGTGCATGGACAGAGGGAAAATTATAGAATGACAAATGCAATGATGAATACGGTTGGTGTCATGTTTTGCATCGTTTGTTTTATACCATTAATCGTTATGGATGAGATTGGCATGGAAGGTTTGTTTGAAGGCCTTGGTGTTGTAATTATGTTACTGCTTGTAGGAATAGGTGTTTATTTCTTTATTGCAGCAGGAAGCAGAAGTGCAGCATATGAGAACATATTGAAGTTAAATGAAGTAGGAACTATGGGAGCGAGCTTTGTAACTTCGCAGAAAGAAGTAACCCGTTATACCAACAAGGTAATTGCTGGCATTATGTCTGTTTATTGGCCGACAGTGACTTGTATTTATATCTGCTGGAGCTTTTTAAGTGCTGACTGGCATATTACATGGATTGTATGGGTAATCGCTTCTTTAATAGAGAATTTTATTAAAAATGCATTTCGTGAATAGGAGGAGAGTATGAAAAAAACAGTTTATTTGGGTGTAATTACTTTGATTGCTATTGTGTGTGTATTGTATGGCGTAAAGGAATGGTATGATGGAAAGGTAATGAATTTTTCTTTTGGAAATGATGAGAAACAGTATAGTGCAGTGGAAAATACAACGTTGGAAGCATTTGATAGTATTGCAGTGGATGCAGCTGTTATGGATTTGACAATAGTAGAAGGGACAGATTATTCTTTAGACTATAAGGGAACAGAGAATCTGGAGATGACATATCAAATCGAAAAGGGTGAACTTACAGTAAAACAAAGAAAAAAAGGAAAACTGATAGGCAACAATGGTGCAGAGCTTATTGTGACGGTACCAAAGGACGTACAACTTGAAAAAACCATTATTACCGTAGATGTTGGTGATGTGGATGTAGATAGTGTTGATATGAAAACATTAGAAGCAGACAGTGATGTTGGAGATATAATGGTTGAAAATACTTCTGTAGATAATGTGGTTTTGGATAGTGATACGGGAGACATTGATGTTGATAACTGTAGTTTTGTTACGTTGGATATTTCGTCTGATGTAGGAGATATGGAAGTTGATAGTAGCATGGATATATCTGATTATGTATTTGATTTAAAAACAGATGTTGGTGAAGTGGAAGTTGGTGCAGAAGCTTATGGAAAAAAATATTTTCATGCAGGTAAGAATGGTTGTATAACAGCTCGCGGTAATGTAGGAGATATTTCTATTAATGAATTATAAAGGTACGGAAAAGAAGAGTGAAAGCTCTTCTTTTTTTGGGTAATAGGAGCGTGCTGTTACGTAGTGGTGATAAAACAAGAATAAATTTAAGAAAAAACAAATTGAAAGAAAATAAAAACAACGCGGATTGAATTAATTGACAGTTAAGAAGCGCACGCGTATAATGATAGTATATAATGTTGTGTGCTATAGGAAAAAAGGTGGTAACTATAAAAGTAGGGAATAGTTACAAATAGTGTAATCAAAGGGGGCATATTATGCCAGGATTTGACAGAGATGAATTTTGGATAAAGATATTAGAAATGTATCCGTTAGCAAGAGAAAATAACTATATTTTAAAAGTGAATGAGGAACAAGTAAAGGAACTTATGGATTTATATATTGAGAAATATATTTCAGAGGAAAATTTGCCTCATTATGATGAAGAACAATTGATGAGAAAAATGATGACTGCTATGGTATCGATCTATAAGTTGGACAAGGATGCAGTAAACAATTATGGAGAATTAGTTGAGCTTGTGAATTCTGTGAATTATGATGGAAAGAATCTCTATATTCACTTTGCTAAAATTTCACCAGCAAAGATGAGAAGGTTCGAATTAGGAAAAACGCAGAAGCAAATAGCAGAGAAGATAGGGTATAGTACAGCGACTGTGCGGAATTGTGAGGGATTTTTCTGCGATTTAAGGAGACAACCAGAGGAATTAGTAAGAAAGCTGGCTAATGCGTTAGAATGCGAAATAGAAGAACTTATATTGTAATATACTCTTTAGAATAATGGAGGATTTGTATGGGCGAATTTTTTTTCACAGAAATGGAAATGGATGCGATCGGTGAAATATCTAATATCTGTTTGGGTAATTCAGCATCTACATTAAGCATGCTTGTTAGGCAGACAGTGGATATCACACCGCCAAGAGTTGAAATTGTAGAAAAAAGCGAATATATTAAAAATGTATCAACCAAGAAGGTTTTTGTTAAGGTAAACTATGTAGAAGGTGTTCAGGGATGTAGTATTTTCATGCTGGAGGAGCAGGATGCCAAAGCTATTGCAGATTTAATGATGGGAAGTGATGGCCATGGAGATTTTGCTCAAATGGAGCTTGGTGAGCTACATTTAAGCGCTGTATCTGAAGCAATGAATCAAATGATGGGCGCAGCAGCTACATCTATGAGCGTTATGTTGGATAGAAAGACCGATATTTCAACGCCAGATACACAATTTATGGATAATGGACAGTATATGGCGCATACTTTTCCAGATGATGATAAGTTTGTGAAGGTAGGATTTCGATTAACAGTGGAAGGGGTTATTGATAGTCCAATTGTACAACTTTATCCACATAATTTGGGTAAGGCGATTAGCGATTTATTTTTAATCAAGAAAGCAAAAGAAAATGCGGAAAAGGGAGAAGCATAGAGGAAAAATATAGAGGGGATATATACAAGGGGGAAATGGAGTATGATGTGTGTGTTTTGTGGAAACAGAGTAAAGTGTTGGGACAAGATTACAGACGAAGAATTGGAGATGGAATGGGTAAAGTGTGGATATGACGATTATGTTCTAGATGAAGCGATAGAACTGGAAGATTTGTTAAGTGAATCTGAAAGACGTTATGAAGAAAAAAAAGCTATGGAGCAGGGGCGTAATGTTTGTTAATTTATATTAAGGATTATATAATTACTTTAAAAGAAAGACTTCATAAATAGAAAAAACGAGCTGTAAAAAGCTCGTTTTTTCTGTTTATGAGAGAGTGCATATCGAATATCACTGATATAATCAAGGAATTGGAATAATATAGGCAGATGAAATATATGCTTCTATATTTTCCTCATATTGTATCTTGACCCAACCAGAATCAAGAATCTCGATAATGTTATATTCTGAATCTGCTTCAGCTGTTTCTAATACACGTGCATCTTCGCTTGGAAGTTCGCGAATATTTACTTTGGTTGAAGTCTTACCTCGTGAGAAAGAAGATGTTTCTGCTAGATCTTCTTCAACTTCATCAGACTGTGGCTCTTGAAGAACAGGAACAGCCTCACTATGAGGTATCTCAGTAATAATAGTTGTTTGTGGTTCGTTTGTGGCAGTATATCTTGGTCTGCTCAAAATTTGAATAATCAAGATACAGATGGCTATAATTAGTAAGCCGATAGTACTCATTAATATAATATTAATTGTTCGCTTTTTCATATAGTCCTCTTTAATGCTATAGTTATATTATGAATGTAATCATTCGGTACTTTCATAATTTCTTATGCATGTATTATAACGGACATTATGTCAATTGGCAAGAAATTGTGAAAATCTAATAATACTGTAATATTATCTTAATATATGCATAAAGTGTGTGAAGAAAAGTGTGCGATATTGTGCGAAAAGAAAATAAGGTGTTTTGAAATTACATTTCGAAAAAAATGAAAAAAGAATTGACAAATACAACTATTTTATGTTATCATTTTATTTGTTGACAGCGATAAGATGTTGAAACAAGCTGATATGGCTCAGTCGGTAGAGCGTCGCCTTGGTAAGGCGGAGGTCACGGGTTCAATTCCCGTTATCAGCTTTTAGAAACCTTGATTTTATTTTCAAGGTTTTTTTATGTTATAGGAAATTGCTGTAACGTAGTGGTAGTTAAGAAAGAATTTGAGAAGCAAATTCTTAGAGTCATTGTCAATATAATCAAAAAAACTCCTGACATGTGTTCAGGAGTTTTTTTAATTGCAGTTATGGTGTAACTGGGGCTTGTGTAGTATCCGGAGTAGCTGGTGCTTGTAAAGGAGCTGTTCCAGCTTGAAGCCCCTGTAATAATTGTTGTCTTTGTAACTCGATAACAGCATTTGCATTTGGAGCTGCAAAGAATGTACTGTTATGAGGACACATTTGTAAAACTTCTGTAGAGGTTGCTGATTGCATATTGTTCATTGTTGGATCTGCCAAAGCAGAAGAATCAGGGTTCTGTACATCAGTTAACAAACTGCTTGCGAGAGAAGTATCCTGTAAACGGTTAGGGATTTTTTCAACAATAGAAGGCTGCTTAAATGGGCATTCTTCTGTAGCAGTAAGTCCTGAATAAGCACAAATATTGGAAAAGTAATGAACATCGCAAGTAGTTGTAGGAACAGTACCTTCTGCAAAATATTCTGTAATCACACAACCATCACAAACACCTTGAATAGGAAGCTTTCCTGATTTAGAGCATACGGCAGCTGTTACAATGCCACTTGCCATTGGGAATGAACGATATTCAAGATTTTCATGTATTTTTCCCATAACCTGTTTCCAAAGTGTTTTGGAAAGATTTTTTTCGGCGGAGCTTTTTAAGCTTACGTTGTTGTCATATCCTGTCCAAACAGTAGCTGTATAGTATGGAGTATATCCGGAGAACCATACGTCCTTATAATCCGTTGTTGTACCGGTTTTTCCGGCAATTGCCATATTTCCAAAATTAGCAGAACCACCAGTACCACGTCCGTTAACAACATCTTCCATGGCATTTGTAAGAAGCCATGCAGTAGTTTCTTTGATAACTTGCTTTTTAACAGGAGTAGTATTGTCAATCAAAACATTACCGTTATGATCAACAATTTTTGTATAAAGTTTAGGTTTAACATAATTTCCTTGATTTGCAATGGCTGCATAAGCAGCATTTAATTCCATATTGGTTACACCATCGGTAATACCACCAAGTGCCAGTGGTTGGCCAATGTCGGATACAACTGTTCCATCTTTTTCCACTCGTCGGTCTACCAAGGTAGTGAAACCAAAGTTCAAAAGATAATCGAAACCAAGCTGTGGAGTAATCTGAGTCATGGTTTTAACAGCAACGATATTGGCAGATTGAGCGATACCATATCGTAAAGATAAAAGACCACGATATTCCCTGCCCCACCAGTTAGAAACTGGTCGTCCACTTGTATAGTTATAAGGAGCATCGTTCTGTACGTCTGCTAACGTAAGGCCGGCACTATCAAGAGCTGGAGCATATGTTGACAGTGTCTTAAAGGTAGACCCAGGCTGTCTTGTGGTATTGGTAGCACGATTTAAGGTTCGGCTGGCTTCCTTGGTTCCACGACCACCAACCATGGCTACGATATGTCCGGTTGCTTGATCTTCAATCGTGATGGAAACTTGAGGTTGTGGTGTAAGAGTAACTCTTTCACCGTCAACGGTATCGCCTTCTGACATAACAGCGGCCTTATATTCTTCAATAGCAGCATAAGCATCATCCTTAGATGAGTAGAGCAGATTGAAAGAAGAATCAAACTGTTTGAAATGAGAACGGAACATCTCTGTACTATGATTTTCTTTATCACCGTTTGCTTTTTTTACGGTTAGTACATAATTTAAGTACCATTTTATATTTTCAGGATAATTTTCTTCGTTTCCGAATACTTCATCGCAGATAGACTGAATCTTGGAATCCTGTGTTGTAAAGATACCAAGTCCGCCACTGTAGAGAAGGTTATAGGCTTGTCTTTCGTCATAACCTTTGATTTCCATTAAGTCCTCTAAAACCTGTTCGGTTACTTCGTCTACAAAATATGTATAGACGGAATTGTTCTTTGTTTCTTCATTTACAGTAGCGATTCGGCTGTATACATCATCGGCTAAGGCTTCATCATGTTCGGCTTGTGTAATATAGCCATGTTTAAGCATGTTGCGAAGAACTTTGGCACGACGTTCCGCATTGGCCTCAGGATGAGAAATAGGATTCAGTCGAGATGGATTCTGTGTAATGCTGGCAATTACAGCACATTCTGACAAAGTCAACTGATAAGTTGGTTTGTTAAAGTAACGTTGTGCTGCGGCTTTAACACCAAGAGTGTTTTGACCAAGGTTAATGGAATTCATATAGATTTCTAAAATTTCATCTTTTTCCATTGTTTTTTCTAATTCGATTGCAAGATACTGTTCCTGAATCTTACGCTTGATTTTTTGAATGGTACTTTCATTTGTCCAGTTTTCAAAGACGTTGTTCTTTAAAAGCTGCTGTGTAATGGTAGAAGCACCTTGAGTAAGGCGTCCTGCTTGAACAGCTTCTGCAGCAGCACGAACGATACCTTTGAGATCGATACCATTATGGTCATAGAAACGTTCGTCCTCAATTGCTACGAAAGCATGAGCAAGATCTTCTGGTATTTTACTCATTTTTTCCCAACTTCGATTTGAGTCGGCAGCAACCAGTTTGGTCATTTCGTTTCCTTCGGAATCGTATACAACGGTTGCATAACCTGTAGGAATTACACTCAGATTACTAATCGCCGGGGCAGAATAAAGAATACCTTTAAACATACCAATACCAAAACATGCACCAACAATACAGAATGCAAGCAAGGTAATAAGAATCAGTTTCAAAACAGAAATACAACACATTTTCTTGAATTTGACTGATTTGGAAGTCAGGGATTTTTGAATCTTAGTGACTCCTTTTTTCCCATAATTCATAGTGTCACCTCCGTATATTTAATTCGTTTTTTATATAAAAAGCTAATGTGCATTTTGTCAAATGGGCATTAGTAAATTCATTATAGCAAATAACATAACATTTATAAAGTTTTTTTCTTTGTACTTATGTTAATTGTTGACATATTCTTTACCTTTTATACGGTCATGTGTTACAATTTACGGATAAAGGGATGGAAAGGCGCGGTTTATTCATGGGAAATACAGAAGTAGTTAATTATAGTGTTTTAATTAAGGGTGCAGAGGCTGAGATTGTAGAAAAGAAATCGAGATTTATTGCTACGATAAGACCGGTTGCAACGGAAGAAGAAGCAGTAGCATTTATAGAAGAAATGAAGAAAAAATATTATGATGCAAGGCATAACTGTTCCGCTTTTGTGATAGGGGAAAAGGCGCAACTTACCAGAAGTAGTGATGATGGTGAACCAAGTGGTACGGCTGGAAGACCAATGCTGGAGGTTTTGTTGGGTTCTGAGATTCGTAATATTGCGGTAGTGGTTACCAGATATTTTGGTGGAGTTTTGTTAGGGACCGGTGGATTAGTAAGAGCCTATACGCAAGCAGTAAAGGCGGCGTTGGAAGAGTGTGAAACGGCGAAAAAACAGTTTGGTGTAAAGCTGAAAATTAAGACAGATTATAATGGTGTAGGGAAGATTCAATATTTGTTAGGGAGTAAAGGCATTGCAATACAAGATTCCGTATATGCAGCTGATGTAGAGATGATTGTGTTAGTTCCGATAGAAGAATATGACCAGTTGTACAAAGAGCTTGTAGAAGCCACAAATGCAAGAGCAGGCTTGGAAGAGATAGAAAGACTATATTATTTTGAATAATGTGCATGCAGTAAAAGAAAAGATGATGCCGATGTAGCATCATCTTTTCTTTTACTAATATAGGAAGATAGATCTTTGCAGACGTTACAAATTTCCAAGCCGTAAATTTTTACGCCTTCCTGTTCTTCGGTTCTGACAACACGACCAGTGAGATCAAGAATATGACCGAAATCTTCCCAATAGACGGAAAGTATGTCGCCAGAAGATAAGGACAATTCACCTTTTCGATCGGATACGGAAAAACCTGTTAAGCTGATATCACGAACCATAACTTCACGAGGCATGTCAGGTGAAGGATTTTTTATTCTTGCAGGAGAGGATACACCGACACGAAAAGCACCGCGTCTGTTCAATCTGGTTCCATCCTTGGAAGACTGTACCATATAACCTTCATCTATACTTATTATTTGGATATTATACCATTTTATAGGGACGTTTCCGTCAGGATAAAATTCTAATTCAGAAAAAAATAATATATACATATTAATTGTATCATGTTTTCAGAAAAGGTAATATAAAAAATAGAAAATGCACAAAAACACACGGCATAAAATTAATCCGGTTCAGCAATTCTTGTAACACCTACATAAATGGCAGAAACTTTATACCATGTTGGAAAATCTACTACGCCTGTTGCAGGAAGTCCGAATATTCTCTGGAATTCGCGAACTGCATTAGCAGTGGCACTTCCGTAGATACCGTCCTCTGTTACAGTAGGAAGAGCGGGATAATTCTCTGCAATGCGGTTTATCTGTTGTTGTAATTGTAATACCTTTTGACCAGAGGAACCGATTGTTAGATTGCTGCCTGGCCATGAGGATGGAATACCAGAGATGTATTGTGTAGAATTAATATACATATCATTTCCATAGTAATAGTGTATAATTTCAATTGGTGTATAGCCTTGTTCGCCTAGATATCGACTTCCCCACTGTGATAATCCGGTGCAAGTCACACGGTCGCCATCACAGTAGGAGGTGAAGATTGGCTGTCTGACGCCGGGGCGTGATAGATAGTTGGAAATAATAGAATCTACAATACGGCTGATGTTGGAATAGATATTTCGCCCATAAATCCACTTCTGATCGTAGGCAGTGGAAGAGGTGATGGTAAAGTTGTATCCTTGATTCCGGTACATCGAAATCAATAGTAATCAGTAGTAAGAGAAGGTGTATCTATAGGGAACTATTGGTGCTGACAGAGAAGGGGAAATACTATGACAAGCATAGGAAATACGAGGTCTTAGGGTTGTAAGGCGTCTGAAAATATTGCTATTCGTTTAGGATTTGGATATAATGAAAAGAGATTGAGGAAAGTAGGTGTGCCAGATGTATGAATCGTATGACGTATTAAAAATAAAGGAAAAAGCAGGGATTGTTTCTGCTATCCAAGAGTTGCAGTATAGAAAGATTCATAGAGAATTGATTCCGTTGAAGGGATTGCAAAATACATCTATTTATATTGTTCTTACAGAAGAAATCAAAAATAAGCTGATATCCATTCAAAATCTGTATGAACAGCTTAGCAGTGAGAAAAAGGTTAAAGACGTAATACTTTTGGATGCCTTTCATTCAGCAACAATTGAAGGTGCAAGAACAACAGTTGAGAATGTAAGAAATTCATTTGATAAGCCTAAGACAAAAGATGATAAAATGGTTATTAATACAATTCATGGAATGAACTATGCCTATGAGAATCCTATCAACATGGGTAATATTCGTGAATTATGGGAGCTGATAACCAAGGATGTATGTGATAACAGTCATTTGGCAGGAGAACTTTTTAGAAGTGGAATGGTTTATGTTGGAAGTAATACGGATATCATTCATACTCCGGCAGAGCCAGATAATATTGAAAGCATGATGGCAGATTTGTTTGCATTTATGGATACATCAGAATTGAATGCATGGGTAAAAGCAGCAATCGGTCATTTTTACTTTGTATATATCCATCCATTCTGTGATGGTAATGGAAGAACCGTGAGAATTATGACACAATCTTTCATGAAACATAGTGGGATGGAGAAAATAAAGTGTTTATCGCTATCAAGAGCTATAAACGATAATTTATCAGGTTACTATACTTCGCTGAAAGAATCAGAAAACATTTATGCAAATGGAAAGCGTTGGATGGATATTACACCATTCATTGATTATATGTTAGATACCATAGAAAAATGTATGCTTACTTCTCTTAAGGAAGATAATCAGTTATCAGAGAATCAGAAACGGTTATTAAACAAAATGCAGAAAAGAGGAAAAGGTGCGGAGATTACAATAGATAATGCGGCAGGCATATTAAAAGTTTCTACACAGACAGCAGGAAAATGCCTTAATTCCTTAGTGGATATGGGATATCTGGAGAAGGAAAAGAGAGAACGGAAGAATGTTTATATATTGCAGTAGGGTGTATGTACAATATACCACAGTATCCTAGAAATGATGGGAGGTCAGTAAAGTGGAAAAAGTAATGGAGCGTGATAGTATTCAAGATGTTATTCTTGAAAAAGTATCTATTATCATTGATATTATGATGTCTATTCTAGGTTGTTCCTATTCGGAAGCGTATGAAATAATAGTTAATACAAAAACATATCATTTTTTACAAGAAAGGGATTATGGGACATTGCACGATAGTCCACAAGCAAACCTATCTTCCATAGGAGAAGAATTGAGACAGATTAATAATGATATTGGAAATGTTATAACCGATGAAAATATCAAGAAAGCAATGATAGCAATGCGAAATGCTAATTTGAAGAAATTATGACGAATAATAGGTGACTGTATTCATGAGAATGGGTACAGTCATTTTTCTTCTACAACCTCCACAAAGCGAACAAAGAAAGGAAACAGAATATTCCTATCAAAAGGGGAATAGTCATAGTAGTAAGGAACAGCAAAGCGGGCAGAGTATGCAGAAAAGCATATCTTTTCAGAGCGAGAGCAATCCAAAGGTACAGGTAATCTTAGAATTTCCAGAACCAACAAAGGAAGCAAAGCAGGCAGAATCAGAGTTTATTGGTTTATTAAAATCGGTATACTTGGAAAAAATTTTAAAAAGCTATATGCAGGAAGAAGAATCAGCGTTAGAATCCATATCCACAATAGATAAGGAGGATAATAGCCATGAGTAAAAGAGTGAGAACTTTATTAAGAGTATCATCAAAGCAACAGTTGCACGATGATGACATTCCGGTGCAGAGAGCAGAAGCCAAGCAATATATTGCAATCCATTCAGATTGGGTATTTGACAAAGAGTATATTGAAAAAGCGGTATCGGCTTATAAGAATACAGTAGAGGACAGAGAAGTTCTTAAAGAGATTATGGAGGATGCCAAGAAACACAGATTTGACATATTGCTTACTTATATGTCAGACAGAATCGGGCGTAAGGAAGAATATGGTGCCTATGTTGCAGCATTGAATAATCTGGGAATAGAAGTTTGGACGATAAAGGATGGACAGCTAAAAACAGATGAACATATTGATAAGTTGATGAACTATATTCGTTTTTGGCAAAATGAGGGAGAAAGCAAAAAGACAGGTGCAAGAGTGCGGTCAGCACAGGAGCAAATGATTAAGACAGGGAAGTTTGTAGGTGGCAAAGCGCCCTTTGGATATGAACTCGTTCCCTCTGGGGAAATAAGCAACCATGGCAGAGCATTAAAAAGATTGCAAATCGTAGAGGAAAATGCAAAGGTAGTAAGACATATTTATGGTTTAGCTATTCAGAAGGGATATGGCTATGATAGGATAGCAAAAGCATTAAATGAAGAAGGAATACCAGCGATTACTACGGATAAATGGAAAGCAGGAACGATAGCAAGTATCTTAAAAAATCCTGTTTACATGGGCTACCCATGTATCAACAGACGAGTGAACCATGGGAGTTTTACAAGGCTTGATAGAAAAGATTGGATATATTCAGATGAACAGAAACCAGAATTAGTTATTATTAATCCGGCAGATTGGGAACAGGCGCAGCAGATTCGGGAAGCGCGTAAAAATAAAATAAGTGTATCAACAGAACAGTCAAAGAAGCTGCTATATGAGCAGGACAAGACAATGGATAAAAATGTGCCGATAACAACAAAAGGGAAATTAGCATTGATTGGTTTGGTGTACTGTGGTTACTGTGGAAAGCCATTGAAAAATAGTAGTTACTATAATAAATGGACTCTCAAATCCACTGGAGAAAAGAGGGTAGGCTTTTCCGGCAGATATGCATGTAGTAATAAATGTGCTGAAAGAGCGGCATATTCGCAAGCCTATCTTGAGGGTGTGGTCTTTGAAGTGGTTGATAATTACATGGAGAGTTTAAAGGACATAGATATGGTAGAAGAATTAGAGAAAATACACCTTCAACAAAGTGGAGAGGAACAGAAAACGATTGATAAAATACGAAAAGAACAAAAGACAATAGCCTTAGATATTGAAACTTTACAAGAGAAGATTCCGGAAGCTTTGCGTGGTGATGGATTCTTTACGCCAGAACAGTTGGCAAAGTTATTACAGGAGAAACAGGAGAAACTGGTTGATTTGCAGAAACAGGAAAAAGCACTCAAATCAAAATTAGATAAGAATCTAGTTAGAAAAAGTGAATTCAAGAAATTTATTTCGCAGGTACCTAATTGGAAGAAGGAATTTCAGAGTGCAGATATTGAGAACAAGAAAATGTTATTATCTTCCTTAATAGATAGAATAGAGGTACGTGATGCGGAAGTAAAGATTGTGTTTAAAGTCAGGGGGGATGACTATAAGCCGACACATCATACCCCTGATTCCGTTGCAGCGAAACCAAGGGTTTCTAATGTTGAATGTCAAGTAAAATTGAACACTTTTTCGCAAATTTCACGGATAGAATTGAACACTCTATTCTATCCATGATTTTTATTATTAACGTTTAGAATTGAACACTATTAGTACATGGCTATCTCGTAGCCCTGTCTTAG